>JALYLW010000036.1 GCA_030774055.1 Acidobacteriota bacterium | reverse complement strand
GCGCATCTCCCCGATGCGCCGCGCCCTTTGACCTGAGCCCGGCGTCCCCTGAGAAGGAGCGAATATGGAAGTCCAGTCCTACGAACGCGTCGAACGAGTGCAACGCTTCATCTACGTTATGCTGCTGCTGGCGCTGCTCTACGGCGCCGTCCTCGTGGCCACCGCCCCCGCCTACCGCTAGCCGGTTGCGGCATGCTCGTGGAAGCGGCGACTCGCCCACCGTTTCTCCGCCGCCCGCGTTACTCGAATCACTCCCGCTCATTTATACTTCTCGGTTTCTGCATCCAAGTTTGGTTGCGTCTGCTGCCAGACCAACGAACGACGACCACGAAGCACTGGCCACTCAAAAAATGAAGATCCTGGTCTGCATGAAGCAGGTCCCGCAGAAGGATGCGCCGCTCAAGCTCAACGAGACGGGCGCGTGGATCCGCGAGGACGTTTCCTACGAAGTCAACGAGCCGGACGCGTACGCGCTCGAAGAAGCCCTGCGCCAGAAGGAGAAGCATGGCGGGGAGGTCGTCGTGATCACTGCCGGTCCGGCGCGCGCGCAGCAGGTGTTGCGCGAGGCGCTGGCGAAGGGCGCTGACCGCGCCATCCACCTCGAAGACGCCGGCTTCGTCGGGCTCGATGCCACCAACACCGCCAAGGCCTTCGCCGCCGCCATCAAGGACGAGCAGTTCGACCTCATCTTCACCGGGCTGCAATCGGACGACTATGGCTTCGCGCAGACCGGCGTGGTGCTGGCTGAGCTGCTCGGCTGGCCGCACTCCACCATCATCATGCACATCGAGAAGACCGACTCTGGGATAAAGGTTAAGCGCGAGCTCGAGGCCGGCTTCTTCCAGTTCATCCAAATCCCGCTGCCAGCGGTGCTCAGTATCCAATCGGGCATCAACAAGCTGCGCTACGCCACGCTCATCGGCATCAAGCAGGCGAAGAACAAGCCGCTGCGCAAGGTCACGCTCGAGGAAGTGAAGGCTGCGCTTGCTCCCAACGGACAGAAGATCGAGAAGCTCTACATCCCGGAAAAGACGAAGAAGACCGAGATGCTCGAGGGTTCTCCCGCCGAGGTCGCGAAGCAGCTGGTGGAGAAGCTGAAGAACGAGGTGCGGGTGCTCTGAAGAAGAAGGCAGCGGGAGAGTAACCAGAAACGAGAGCGCAGAGACGCGAAAGTGAAAATGGCAGACACGGACACCATACTGGCAGTCGTTGAACAACGGGAAGGCAAGCTGAACCGCGTCTCGTGGGAGACGATCGCCGCCGCGCAGGCCATCGCCGCCGAGATGGGATGGCGGCTCGAAGCCGCCGTCGCGGGTTCCGGCATCGCCGCCATCGCCAACGAAGTCGCGGGCAAGAGAGTCGGGAAGGTCTATGCCGTCGAGTCGCCGGCGCTCGCCGCGTACACGCCTGATGGCTACGCGCACGCCCTCAAGCAATTCATCGCGCGGCGTTCACCCAAGCTGGTGCTGATGCCGCACACCTATCAGGTGCGCGATTTCTGTCCCAAGCTTGCGACCGCGCTGGGCAAGACGATGATCTCCGATTGCATCGGCTACAAGAAGTCAGGGGACACGCTGGTCTTCACGCGGCAGATGTTCCAGGGCAAGTTCGCGGCCGACGTGAGCTTCACCGGCGAAGGTCCGTGGTTTGCCACTTTCCAAGCCGGCGCCTTCCGCGGCGATAAGGCGGAAGCCGGAACAGCGGCTGCGCCGGTCGAGACGGTAAACGTCGAAGTTCCCGCCTCCGCGATTCGCACGAAGCCTGAACCTCCTTTCAAGGAAGCCAAGGCCGCCGTGGACCTTACGCAGGCAGAGATCATCGTGGCGGTGGGCCGCGGGATCAAAGAGCGGAAGAACATCGAGCTGGCCAAGCAGCTCGCCGAAGCGCTGGGCGGCGAGCTGGCCGCGTCGCGCCCGATCTGCGATTCGGGATGGCTGCCGATGGACCGCCAGATCGGTTCTTCCGGACAGACGGTCGCTCCGAAGCTGTATCTCGCGCTCGGTATCTCGGGCGCCATCCAGCACATCGTCGGCATGAAGGGCTCGCGCTCGATCATCGCCATCAATAAAGATTCCGAGGCGCCCATCTTCGAGATCGCCGACTTCGGCGTGGTTGGAAACCTGTTCGACGTGGTGCCGCCGCTGATCGAAGAGATAAAAAAAGCCAAGGCGGGAGCGTAGGAAGTTAGCGTTACAATCACATCATGGATGTGACCTACACAGCCGTTTTTGAAGAGGTCCCGGCATCCGAGGGCGGCGGTTATTGCGCATACGTGGAGGAACTGCCGGGAGCCAACACGCAGGGCGAGACGCTGGACGAGGCGCGCGAGAATCTGAAAGACGCCATCAGACTCCTGCTCGAAACGCGCCGGGACATGTTAGGCGAGGAGATCGGGAACCACCGCATCATCCGCGAGAAGATCTCGGTCAGCGTTGCCTGACGAGTGAAAAGGAACGATCTCATCCGCCATCTTGAGTCCAATGCCTGTCGCTTCGTCCGTGAGGGCGGAAATCATTCCATTTACGCCGACCGAGACGGCAAGCGGCTGAGCGCTGTTCCTCGCCATCGCGAGGTCAACAACTTCACGGTGCGCAATATCTGCAAGGACCTCGGCATACCGGTGCCAAAGCAAAGATGATCGTCTTCCGCAAGCCTTTCGAAGGCATCGAGCGACCGCAGATGGAAGCGGACGTGGTCATCGTCGGCGGAGGTCCTGCCGGCATGGCTTGCGCGCTGCGGCTGGCGCAGCTCATCGACGCGCACAACGCCAAGCATCCCGAGCAGCAGCTTTCTAAAGAAAACATCTACGTGCTCGAGAAAGCGCGCGAGATCGGCCAACACTGTCTTTCCGGCGCGCTGCTCGACCCGCGCTCGATGCGCGAGCTGCTTCCCGGCTTCGAGAAAGAAGCGCCGATCGACGCCGAGGTGAAGCAGGAAGGCGTCTACTTCCTCACCGAAAAAGGGAAGTTCAAGTTTCCCATCACGCCGCCGCCGCTGCGCGACCACGGCAACTATGTGATTTCGCTGAACCGCTTCGTGAAGTGGCTGGGCGAGAAAGTCGAAGCCACCGGCATCACCGTCTTCACCGGATTCGCGGGGTCGGAGCTGCTGATCGAGGGCGAGCGCGTCATCGGCGTCCGCACCGACGACAAGGGCGTGGACAAGCGCAACGAGAAGAAAGCGAACTTCGAGCCGGGTTACGACTTGAAGGCGAAGGTCACCATCCTTGCCGAAGGCCCGCGCGGCTCGCTCACCAAACAGCTTATCGGCCGCTTCGATCTGGTGAAAGACCGCAACCCGCAGACCTACGGCATCGGGGTGAAAGAACTCTGGGAGGTCCCCAGCGGACGCATCGCCGCCGGCGAGGTCATCTACACCATGGGCTGGCCGCTGACGAAGAAGGAATACGGCGGGGCGTGGATCTACGGCGGCAAAGACAACGTGGTCTCGCTCGGCTTCGTCACCGGGCTCGATTATACCGATCCGCGGCTCGATCCGCAGCGCGTCTTGCAAGCCTTCAAGCAGCACCCGTGGGTGAAGTCGCTACTCGAGGGCGGCAAGATGATCCGCTACGGCGCGAAGTCGCTGCCCTATGGCGGATGGTTCGCCGTGCCACCACTCGCCGGCGATGGCTGGCTCATCCTCGGCGATGCTGCCGGCCTGGTGAACTCGCAGCGTTTGAAAGGCATCCACCTCGGCATCAAGAGCGGCATGCTCGCCGCCGAGACCGCATTCGACGCGATGGTCGCGCAGGATTTTTCCAAGGCGAAGCTGGGGACGTATGCTGACCGCGTGGAGACGTCCTGGATCAAGGACGAACTTTGGAAGGTCCGCAACTTCCATCAGGGCTTTGAGCGTGGTTTGTTGCATGGCCTGTTCCACGCCGGCATCCAGCAATTCACCGGCGGACGCGGACTTCGCGCCCGCTACACCGCGACCCCCGGACATCGCCACATGAAGAAACTGGCCGAGCTTCCCGCCGATGGTGGCGACGAAAAACACTTGCTCGGTCCGTTCAAGGGTGACGGCAAGCTGACCTTCGACAAGCTCACCGACCTCTACCACTCCGGCACCAAGCACGAAGAGGACCAGCCCGCGCACCTCGTCATCCACGATACGGACATCTGCAACACGCGCTGCGTCACGGAATTCGGCAACCCGTGCCAGCACTTCTGTCCGGCGAACGTCTATGAGATGGAAGAAGCGGCGGACGTGCCCAGCGGCAAGCGTATCCACTTGAACCCGTCGAACTGCGTCCACTGCAAGACCTGCGACATCATGGACCCGTACGAGATCATCACGTGGGTGCCGCCGGAGGGCGGCGGCGGCCCAAACTACGACGGGATGTAGTCTCGCAGTTTGCATTTCCCCGCCATCCAAGCCAGAATCAAAGCACTCCCATGAAGTCTCGCTTCATCCAGCGTCTCGTCCTCTGCCTGCTCGCGCTATGCCTGCCCACGCTTTGCCTGCCAACGTCTGCGTCTGACAAATGTGTTGCCGGCTCGGGGGGCACGGCGTACTCGCTGGGTGAGGGTCAGACGCTGCAGCTCAACGGCGGCTTCGGCGACCACGCCGGACAATGCCACGTCGCGATCAGCAACGGATCCGGCCCGGTGTTCGAGACTTATGCTTACGACCTGCAGCTGGACGAGTTCTCCGGCCGAGACGTGAACAACGACGGCAAGCCGGACGTGATCCTGTTCGGCCATGTCACTGGGCCGAAAGACCGGTTGACGTATTGGATCGTCTCGCTGGCTGCGCCCGCCGGCCTGGCGCGGCAGATCACGACCGTCTATCCGCTGAGCTTCGAAGATCGCGACGGCGACGGCAAGCTCGAGATTTGGACGCGCGAGTGGAGCTACAACGGCATCGACGGCCTGGACGCGAGCGATTCGCCGCATCCGCTGGTCGCCTTTCGCCTGGTCGGCAACCGCCTGATCTGGGTCAGTGACCGCTTTGCCACCGAATACGATACCGAGATCGCGCAGGCGCGCCAGCAGATCAGCGCCGACGGCGTGTCCAAGCTGAGGAACGAAGAACCCACCAGCGTGATGGTGCAGAAGGAAAAGGCCGGCGCCTCGGACAAAGCAGATCCCAAGCTCGACGCGCGCGCTTACGAGGCCAAGCTCGGCATCTTGCAGGTCGTTACCTCGTATCTGTACATGGGCAAGGGCGCGGAGGCGTGGAAAGAACTCTCCGACTGGCCTTACAACGATCGCGACCGCATCCGGACACTGCTGGTCCGGGGGCGCATGAATGGGATGATCAAGCAGCTCAACGCGCCGCAGCCGGGAGCGCCCAAAGAGACGGCGGCGCAGCCGCCGGCAGCAACCAACCCACAGTAGGCCTCCGGCGTGGTGGCGCCGTCCCGTGCGGGAGCGCCGCCTTTGACTCAAGTCGTATAATGAAGGCCAGTTTCTGACCGCGAGCGCCTTCCGGGATACCGTGGCGCGCGCGGCGGTCCCGGAGCGCGAGTTCATTTTTCTCACGCCTTCGGGCGAGGGTGCCGGTGGAAACGCTTGCGCCTCCCTGTCGTTCGTGAACCACGTTGAGGAACGACGTTTGGAAAGGAAACGCCTGCCACCGTTCGCCGCGGCGGACGCCCATCCGTATCCTTTCCTGTGTTCGTACATCTAGAGAGTGAAGTGTCGTGCTTCGCGCGCCTCGCGGGAAGCATCTCAGGCCCTGAGATCCTTCGCGACTTTGTTTTCGGAACAGCGGCGGGCTCAGGATGACACGAGCCGGAGATTTTGCGCGGAACGGTATGCGACTCATCGACAAACACGGCCGCGGCATCACCGACCTGCGGATCTCCGTCACCGACCGCTGCAACTACCGCTGCGTCTATTGCCGCACCGGGCGCGACGGCGCGCAGTATGCCGAGCTGCCCATCGCCGACTATCTGCGGATGGCGCGGCTGTTCGTCTCGCAGGGCATCGAAAAGATCCGCCTCACCGGCGGCGAGCCGCTGCTTCGGGCGGGTCTAGTCGATTTCGTGCGCGAGCTGGCGCAGTTGCGGACCGTTTTTCCGAACGGCAGTCATCCGAACGGCAGTCATCCGGACGGCGGTTCCGGCGCCCCGCTCGACCTCGCCATCACCACCAACGGACACTTACTCGCCGAGATGGCGCAGCCGCTGAAGGATGCCGGGCTCACGCGCGCCACGGTGAGCATGGACGCGGTCGACGCGGTGAAGTTCGCGCGCATCACTCGCGTCGAGAACGGATACGAGAAGGTGCTCGCCGGCGTGCGCGCGGCGAAGCGGGCGGGCCTCGAGCCGGTGAAGGTCAACTGTGTGCTGCTGCGCGGCTTCAACGACGACCAGATCGTCCCGTTCGCGCGTTTTGCCCGTGAAGAGGGTGTGATCGTCCGCTTCATCGAGTTCATGCCGCTCGAAGAAGACCGGGTGTGGTCGCCGGAGATCGTCGTCACCATGGACGAGATCCTCGCCGCGCTGCGCCGTGAGTTCGAGATCGTGGAAGTGCCGCAGCACGGCGCCAGCGAGACGGCGCAGCGTTATGTATTCGCCGACGACCGCGGGAAGGGCGAGATCGGCATCATCGCGCCGGTGTCGCATCCGTTCTGCGGACACTGCTCGCGCATCCGCCTGACCTCAGACGGCAAGGTGCGCACCTGCCTGTTCTCGCAGTTCGACCACGATCTTGCCGGGCGCATGCGCTTCGGCGCGAGTGATGACGAGCTGGTCGCCTACATGCACTCCGTCGTCAGCCACAAGGAAGCTCGCCACCACATCGGCGAGCCGGACTTCATCCCACCCTCACGGACGATGGTCCACATCGGCGGCTAGAGTCATTGTCGATGGCCGATTTTCAAGTGACGATTGCAGCCGTGGGCGCTGCAAGCGACGGCAGTCGACGATCGACGATCGGCAATCGGTCAATTTGATTGCACCAGCGGTGGTGCTTTGCGACAATATCCCTCGGACGCCCCGGAAAACTGAGTCATGCGTTCCGGCGGAGCGTCTAACCGAGTAACGGGCTGCAACAACCCCGTGGTTTGGGGTCGCCTAGGCGACCAGTGAAGCCACTGCAGCCGCTGAAATGCTTTCAACATCCCCGTTCCGAGCCGGCTGCGGCGTCGGGACTGAAGGCGGCAAACGAAGTGGCGACTGCAAGCGCTCCGAATACTTGTTCACTGGAAAACTATCTGGTCGAGCCCGACCACTCGATGGAGGCGCGCATCGCCGCGGCCCGTCGTGAATTGGGCGCTTCGACCATCATCCTCGGCCACCACTACCAGCGCGACGAGGTGATCCGCTTCGCCGACTACATCGGCGACAGCTATCGCTTGTCGAAGATCGCCTCCCAGACGGACGCGCGCTATGTCGTTTTCTGCGGCGTGCACTTCATGGCCGAATCGGCGGATGTGCTTGGACATTCGGACCAGCGCGTCATCCTGCCCGACCTGAACGCCGGATGCTCGATGGCCGACATGGCCGAGATCGGCCAGGTCGAGGACGCGTGGGAGCAGCTCGCGCGCCTCGGCATCGTTCATCAGGACGACGTTCACCAGGACGACGATCAGGACGGCGGCGACGGCGGCTCCGGTCTTACCCCCATCACTTATATGAACTCCACCGCGGCGATCAAAGCGTTCTGCGGCGAGCGTGGCGGCGTGGTCTGCACCTCGGCGAACGCCGCCGGGGCCTTCCGCTGGGGATTCGGGAGATCACCCAGAGTCTTCTTCCTGCCCGACCAGCATCTTGGCCGCAACACCGCTTACGCCATGGGAGTGCCGCTGGACGAGATGGCGGTGTGGGATCCGTTCCAGCTCATGGGCGGCAACACCGCCGAGCGCTTGCGCAAGGCGAAGATCATCCTGTGGAAGGGACATTGCTCGGTGCATCAGCGCTTCCTGCCGCAGCACGTGGAGCAGGCGCGCGCGAAGTATCCCGGCATCCGCGTCGTCGTGCATCCCGAATGCCGCTGGGAGGTCTGCCAGCGAGCGGACTTCATCGGCTCGACCGACCAGCTCGCGAAGCTCATCGCAGCCGCGCCCGCCGGTATGCGCTTCGCCGTGGGCACTGAGATCCATCTGGTGAATCGTCTCGGCAAACAGCATCCCGAAAAGACCGTGGTCACGCTCGACGATTCCGGATGCCTCTGCACCACCATGTTCCGCATCTCGCCGCAGCATCTGTGCTGGGTGCTCGAGAACCTGGTCGAGGGCAACGTGGTCAACCAGATCAAGGTGGATGCGAAGACCAAGCAGTGGGCGAAGGTCGCGCTCGATCGGATGCTGGAGATCGCGTAAATCTCGAGTTTTGAATTTTGATTTTTGATTGCTGAGGGCAAGGCGCACAATCAGCTAGAATCAAGACACAGCCAAGACTCACAGGTCAGAACTCAACATTCAGCATTCAACAATCGCATGTCCAAGACCTTCACTCTCGCCGAAGCACAGGTGCTGCTGCCCGTCCTCGAGTCGCTGCTGCGCGCGGCGATGGAAGGGAAGAAGCTGATCGAGGAAGTCGATGGCGAGTTGCAGGCGCTTTCGAGCCGCATCTTCATCAATGGCGGCACGTTCGTGGACATTGTCCCGCTAGCCAAGCGCAAGCACGACCGCGAGAAGGCGATGCAGCGCGTGAAAGACGCGCTCGCCGAGATCGATTCCACCGGCGTCCAGGTGAAAGACATCGACATCGGCCTGCTCGACTTCCCCTGCGTGGTCGAAGACCGCGTCATCCTGCTGTGCTGGAAGCTGGGCGAGACTGGCATCACGCACTGGCACTCGACCGATGAAGGCTTCACTGGCCGCAAGCCCATCGACGAAAAGATCGCCAACGCGAAACCCCGCAAGAACAACTAGGCCGCGGAAATCACGGTTTTTTCCCCGGCAGCCACTGTGGCTTGAAGCCGCCATTCACCAGCCACTGCACCGGAGCGATCAGCGAATCGACGGCCTTGGTGAAGTGTGTCCAGTCGACGTGTGCAAGGTCGTCTAGCGGCGAGTGGTATTCCTTCTGCAAGCCGAAGCTGCCGATGGTCTGCGCCACCACACCCTTCTTTGCGAGGACGTAATTGTCCGAACGCTGGAAGAAATTCTGCTCGGGATAGGGATCGGCGACGACGTTCGCGCCGTGCTTGGCCAGCTCCGGACCGAAGTCGGTGCGGTCGTAGCCGGTGATCCACAGGACGTCTGGCTTCAACTTCGGGTCGGGCCACGCCAGCATCTCGAACTCGAGGTTCGCGGTGTAGTCCGCGAGCGGCAGCGGCGAATGGCTCAGGAAATAAGTGGAGCCCAGACCGCCCAGTTCTTCCGAACCGAAGAGCGCAAACACCACGGTGCGCTTCGGCTTGAGGCCGGCAGCGAGCGCGCGCGCCAGCTCGAGGACGGTCGCTGTGCCACTCGCATCGTCGCAGGCACCGTTGTAGATGTTGTCGAGCTTTCCATCCGGGCCCGTGACCGGAGGAACAACCGCGCTCGCGGGCGTGCCCTGGCCGAGGTGGTCGAGGTGCGCGGTGAGCAGGATGGCGTCTTTATCGGCGTCGGGCGCGGTGCCGTGGATGATGGCGACGGCGTTGTAGGTGTACTCCCGCTTGGGCTCGCCCAGCTTGGCATTGAGCTGGATGGGAGTGCCTTCGGGAAGCGCGGCGAGCTGTTGCGCTGCTTCGGGCTTGAGGATGAGAACGTCTCGCTGCAAGCCACCACCCATCGTGGAAGCTTCACCCCCCACGACCGAGCGTTCGAAGAGCGGACGCTCTTTCGCGAGCGTGTCCCAGGCCTTCAGGTTCTGGTTCGAGGCGGGGATCAGCACCGCGGCCGCGCCCGATTGCAGCAGCGCAAACACCTGGCGGAACCAGGTGCGCGGGTCGGAGTTCGAATCGACCGCCCAGTAGACGACCGCGCCCGGCGTCACCTTGCCGCCAGCGTCCAACTTAAAATCGCGGGGCAGTTTTTGCAGCGGACCGCTGGCACTCTTGCCCGAACTGCGCGAGAGGATGAACTCTTTGCCATGCGTCCACATGACCGGATGGGCGTTGGATGAAGTGCCCCCGGCGGTGATGCTGAGCGTGGGGGGCGCGGCAAGCTGCGGCGTCTCGAGCGTGGCCGTCTGGATGTAAGCGTTGCCGTTCTTCCCACTCGCGCTGGAACCGGCGGGCGGGACGCCGTACTGCTCGAACTGCGCCGCGATGTAGGTGGCGGCGATGAGTTCGTCGGGCGTGGCGCTGCCACGTCCGCGCAAGGCGTCGGCAGCGAGGAAGTCCAGGTGAGCGCGCAGGCAGCGAGCGCAGACGTGCTGCGTATCGGTCAGCGGATTGGACGTCGCCGCTTTTGCGGCTGTGGGCTGGCGCTTCGCCGGCGTCTTCTTCTTGTTTTCGCTGTCCTGACCCCAGGCGGGTGCGGCGGCGAGCAAAGAGAGCAGCAGGACGTGCAGGACCAGCGGCCGCGTGCGTGCGAGCAAGTGTTCCTCCGAGTGAAGGGACAGTATAGCGAAGCGACTTTCCGCGATCCGCTCTCCGCACTCCGACAGGTAGAGGAAGGCGCAAAGCGGACGGCGGACTTGCTACAATCGAACGGTCCTGGCCGGCCGTATCGGAGACCTGTCCCTATATGAGGTTGTCGAAGCTGCTATTTCCGTTCCTGGCGCTCTCCCTGCTTGTGCTGCTGGCCTTCGCGCTCGCCGGCTGTGGCGACTTCTTCGTGAGCGACACGCCGGCGAATGCGGCCAAGTTCGCCTTCGTGGCCAACAACGGCTCGGGCAACGCCTCGGCCTACACGGTGGGTAATAACGGCGCGCTGGCGAACGCTCCCGGCTCGCCCTTCGGCGCGGCCACCGGGCCCAACGCCATCGACGCCGACGCCAGCGGACGCTTCGTCTACGTCGCCAACAACGCCGGTGGCATCTCCTCCTATACCATCACACGCAGCAATGGCGCGCTCGGCGCCGTGGCCGGTTCGCCCTTCACCCCGGGCACTGGATATCTCGGACTCGCCGCCGATCCTGCCGGGCGCTACCTCTTCGCGCTCACCACCGCCGGCAATCTCGAGGCGTACACCATCAACAACACCAACGGCGTGATCACCATCAACGGCACCGCCATAGCGGTGGCGAGTTTGCTGGCCAACAGCGTGATCGAAGATCCATCCGGCAACTTCGTGTTCGTGGCGACGGGCGCTGCGGGCGTGGTGCCGCTGAAGATCCAGAGCAATGGCACCTTGGTCGCGGGCAGCGTGCAGTCGCCGGCGCCGTGCACCGCCGCCAACCGCGTGGCCGTCACACCGAACGCGAGGCTCGCGTACATCACCGATGGGGCGAACGTCTGCATCTTCAGCATCAATACCTCCACCGGCGCTTTCAGCGCCGTCACCGGCGGCTCGGGCGGCTCTCCGGTAGCGACCGGCGGGACGACGCCGACGGGCCTGGCCGCCGACGACAACGGACATTTCCTCTACGTGACCAACGCCGGCACCAATACGGTGACCGCGTTCACCATCGCCTCGGATGGACGCCTGGCCGCCATCGCCGGCTCGCCCTTCACGACCGGCACCACGCCGGTGGACGTGAACTCCGACCCTTCCGGACAGTTCCTCTACGTGGTCAATCGCGGCAGCAATAACATCTCGCTGTTCAGCATCAATGGCACGACCGGCGTGCTCTCCGGCGGCGGCAACGTGGGCGCCGGGACCACGCCGGTGGCGATCGTCACCACGCCGTAGAAGGTTGTGGTGCAGCAGTCCGGCGTGTAGAATCCCGCGAAACTTTCTCCCATGGCTGAGATCCGCAAGATCGGCATCTGCACCGGTGGTGGCGATTGTCCCGGTTTGAACGCGGTGATCCGCGCGGCGGTGAAGTGTGCCGTGCTCAAGTATGGCTACGAGGTCATCGGCATCCGCGATGGTTTCGACGGATTGATCTGGCCGGCGGAGAAATCCCGCCCCCTAACGCTAAAAGACGTGAGCGGCATCCTGCCGCGCGGCGGCACCATCCTGGGCACCACCAACCGCGGCGATCCGTTCAAGTACAAGCGGCACGAGGGGGGCAAGGAAGTGGTGCGGGACTTCTCCGATGACGTCATCAAGAATGCCCACGCGCTGGGGATGGACGCGCTCATTGTGATCGGCGGTGATGGCACGCAGAAGATCGGGCTGCAGCTCCACGAGAAGGGATTGAAGGTCGTCGGCGTCCCCAAGACGATCGACAACGATCTTTGCGCCACCGAGATCACCTTCGGTTTTGATACCGCGCTGCACACCGCCACCGACGCCATCGACAAGATCCACACCACGGCGGAATCGCACCACCGCATCATGCTGATCGAGGTGATGGGACGCGACGCGGGCTGGATCGCGCTCGAGGCCGGCATCGCCGGTGGCGCGCACATCATCTTGATCCCCGAGATGCCGTTCACCATCGATCGAGTGTGCCAGTTCGTGCGCGATCGCGAGGCCATCGGCAAGCTCTTCACCATCATCGTGATCGCCGAGGGTTGCAGTCCGCCGGCGGACATGGCGGAAAAATTCGCGGCCGAGAAGCGCGCCATCCCGCGTCCTGGGCAGATCGGCAATGTCGTGGGTGAGGCCATCGCGATGACGGCGCGGCGCGAGACGCGCGTCACGGTGCTCGGACACATCCAGCGCGGCGGCTCGCCTTCACCCTTCGACCGCATCCTCTCTACCCGCTTCGGCGTGGCGGTGGTCGACCTGATCGCCCGCGGCGAGTTCGGACGCATGGTGTGCCTGCGCGAGGCGCGCATCCACTCCGTGCCGATCGCGGACGCGGTGGGCGCGATGAAAGCGGTCGACCCCAACGGCGAGATGGTGCAGGTCGCGAAGGCGATTGGCGTAGGCTTCGGAGACTGAAACGCCGCTCTCCGCTTTCCGCAGGGACCAAAAGCGTGAAATGCCGAGCCCGTAGAGTTTTCCGCCAAGGTCGCGGAGAAGGGCCTGCTATATTCGTTGCCATCACGGGATGAAGGTATCGGTCCAAGCTCGCTTCTTGGTCGCGCTGTGCGGGTTGGTTGTCGCGGCGGGTTGCGGCAAGCAGGCTGAAGAGAACAGAGAACTGGCGTACGTGGCGGCGCCCCAGGTGATGCTGCGCGACCGTGTCGCCGCGGTCTACAACAAGGTAGGCACGGCGAAGAACGGCGAGAAGCTTGTCGTGCTCGACAAGCAGAAGCGCTTCGTGAAGGTGCGCACCGAGCGCAACGAAGAAGGCTGGGTCGAACAGCGCTACCTGGCCGAGCCCCAGGTCTATGCCGCCGCGCAGCGCCTGGCCAACACCAATCTGCGCGCGCCCTCGCAAGGCAAAGCCACTGTCCGCCACGACACCAACCTGCATGTTGAGCCCGGGCGCGAGACCGACCATCTTTATCTGATCAACGAGGGCGAAAAGGTCGAAGTGCTCGTGCGCGCGATCGCGGAGAAGACAGCGTCACGCGCCGCAACCAAGGATGCGGCGGCAAAGAACGATGCAGGAAAGAAGGACGCGGCGAAGGAGAATGCTGCCGGCGCGACAAAAGATCCGGCCGCAAACATTTCGCCGCCGATCGTAGAAGACTGGCGGCTGGTGCGCGCCTCCGAAGGCCGCGTCGGCTGGGTGCTCGGGCGCATGGTCGACCTCGACGCGCCGATGGAAGTGGCGCAGTACGCCGAGGGCCAGCGCATCATTGGCTTTTTCGTGCTCAACGAAGTGGAGGACGAAGGCAAGCGCGTGCCGCAGTACCTGCTCGCGCTCAGCGTGCCCAAAGACGGCCTGGCAGACGACTTCAGCCAGATTCGCGTCTTTACCTGGAACGCGAAGCGCAACCATTACGAGACGGCGTATCGTGAACGCAACCTTGCCGGCGAGCTGCCCATCCGCGTGGGCACGGAAGATCTCGGCAAGGAAGGGAAGCTTCCCGTGTTCGTGCTGCGGGTGCGGGGCGATGACGACAAGCTCATCGAACGCAAGTACAAGTTGAACGGCGTGATGGTGCGGCGTGTGCTCGCGCCGGGCGAGGAGCCGGCTCGGGCGAGGCCGGCCGCAAAGCGGCGCCGCCGTTAGGCGCCAGTTGTTAAACCATCAAGTCCATGCATCGGAAACGGGCCCACGGGAATCCAACTTTGAGCGAGGGAACTATGGCGGAAAAAGTAAAGCAGCTGAACCTTCAGCGCGATTACAAGAAGTATCTGTACTTCATCGATGGCGCGGGCAACGTAGCGCAGAAGGCCAAGTCGGGTGAGGGAGAGACCGAGATCCTCGTTCCGAACGCGGTCGAGCGCGACAACAACTTCCTGTATTTCATCGACAAGGATGGCGACGTGGCGCGTTCGCCGCGGGCTGCGCGCAAGAAGAAAGAACCTCCCGCCGCCTAGTCCCAAAGGGCACGCATGCTCGTCTTCCGCGATGGCGGAAGAAGGGCCGCCCTCCGTCCGCTCCTCGAACAATTGGTGGAGTCGTGTCGCTGCGCCCGTGCGTCTGGTGACCAGGAGGCGTTGCTCGCCGCGCTGCTGCGCGCCGGCAAGCTGGAGTGCGCGCTCGCCGATGCTGAGCCGGCGGCTGCGAGCGTAGTTGCGAGGGTCTCGAAGGTGGGTCTCTGCTGGCGGAATATCGCCGTCGCACCGGCGACGACGCGGAAGCGCGCCTCCCGCACTACCTGCTGGCGTATGCGCTCTTCCGGCTGGGATATTGCAAGATGGCGGCCGACGCGATGCGCGGCAGCGAAGAAGAAGTCCGGCTGCGGCGCGATGCCGCCCGCTATCGTCGCTATGCGCGAAACGCGCGCGAGATCAGCGTAGCGGCGGCGTAGCCCGCGCGAAGACCTACGAGCCAAGACCTGCGAGCCAAGACCTGCGAGCCAAGACGTTAAGAGAAGAACGCCGCGATGCTCTCGACCACGTATTGCTGTTCGGTGTCGGTGAGTTCGGCGAACATAGGCAGCGCCAGCACCTCGCGGGCAGCGCGTTCGGATTCCGGGAACGAGCCTTCGCCGTATCCGAAATAGCGCAGTGGCTCCTGGCGGTGCAGCGGCACTGGATAATAGATCTCGGTACCGACGCCGCGGCCGCTGAGGAACTTGCGCAGCTCGTCGCGCTTTGCGCTTCGCACCACGTACTGATGGAAGATGTGGTGAGCCTCGGGCGCGGTGCGCAACAGCCGAAGCGGCGCTTGCGCTCCGCCGGTCAGTCCAGCCTGGGCGAGCAGCCGGTCATAGACTCCCGCGCGCTGCCGCCGCGCTTCATTCCAGCGCTCGATGTGGCGAAGTTTCACGCTCAGCACCGCCGCCTGGATGGCGTCCAGGCGCGAGTTCCCGCCGATCTCCTCGTGGTAGTAGCGGACGCTGCTGCCATGGTTGCGCAGCCGGCGCAAGCGGTCGGCGACCGCAGGATCATTGGTCGTGACGCAACCGCCATCGCCAAAGGCGCTTAGGTTCTTGGTGGGATAAAAGCTGAACGCGGCGGCCATGCCGAGCGAGCCGGCGCGGCGCCCGCGCCACGCGGCGCCGAAGGCTTGCGCGGCGTCTTCCACCATCACCAGCTTGCGCTCTTGCGCCACGCGCGCGAGCGCGTCCATGTCGGCGCACTGGCCGAACAGATGTACCGGCAGCATCGCCTTGAGCTTGGGAGAGAACGATTCGCGGAAACAGGCCTCGACTTTGGCAGCGTCAAGGTTGAGCGTTTCCGGGTCCACGTCAACCAGCACGGCGCGCGCGCCCGCGCGCACGATCGAGCTGATGGTGGCGAAGAAGCTGAACGGTGTGGTGAGCACTTCCTGGCCGGGCTCCACGCCACATGCGACGAGCGCGAGCCAGATTGCGTCGGTGCCGGAAGCGCAGCCTACACACGCGGCCGTGCCGGTGAACTCCGCCGCTCCCCGCTCGAAGGCTTCGAGCTCGGGACCGAAGATGAAGTGCTGCGACTCGCAAACGCGATCGATGGCCGCGCGCACCTCTTCCCGGATCTGCGCGTACTGCCGCTTCAGATCCAGCAGCGGGACAGACTGTGCCACCGCGCTGACCGCTCCGGAGGTGCCTGCCGCCTTCATGGGATTGCCGATTCTACCACCGGGCAAGCCCCTCAGAGCCGCGGGAATGGCGGTTGTGGTGCTTCCCCCTCGAGGTGCGCCAGCCAGGCGGTGAGCGCCGTTCGCACCGCGGCGACGTCGATGCCGTCCTGCACTGCTGGCAGCCCGCGCAACTTTTCCCCGCCGCGACCGAGCAGCGAGCGCGCCCCGATGGTGTTCCCGGTAGAGAGGTGGTGGAACCCAACGGCGATCTGGATGAGCCCTTGCAGAAAGCGCTTATCTGGCCCTTCCGCAACGCGCCACAAGTCTTCGAGCACCTCGTGGGCGTCGAAGAATTCCCGGCGGTTGAAGAGCGCGATCCCGCGTTCGAAGGTGGCGTCGGGCATGGTGAGGCGTTGGAACTATTGAACATTGTGCCATGAGCGCGTGCCGCGGCTTGCGCTGGGGCGAGCGACTTTATTTTGGGGGTGAGGCGGCGGCAAATGAGGTTCAGGCGTGGAAAGCAACACTTATATGGAATTACGTAACTTACCCCGATTTCGGCTACTGAAAACCACAGCAAAGCGGTCGACGTGTGCCCGTAAGACTATGAAAACATTGCCTATTAGATTTGGCCAGCGGGTTGCTTTGATACTCATCGCAGGACCTCTTCAGTTTCACGGTTTCTTAATGTTCCCAAGAACTACAAGGAGAATCAGAATGAGTGGCAAGATGCGATTTACCAGCATCCTCGCCGTGCTGGCTCTGTTCTGCGGTCTGGCTTTTGGCCAGGCTGAGACGGGTTCAGTGTTCGGGACGGTGACCGACCCGCAAGGGGCGGTAGTCGCGGGCGCGAAGGTGACGATCAAGAGTTCGTCCACCAACGCCGCGCGCACCACCACCACGAACAGCAACGGCCTGTACACGTTCACCAACCTGCAGCCTGGCCCATATGAAGTAAAGGTCGAGGCGGCGAACTTCTCGTCCTCGTCGAAGAAACTCGACGTATCCGTCGGCTCGCGCAACACCGTCGACGTCCCGCTGGCCATCACCGGCGGATCGACCACGGTCGAGGTCACGGGCGAAGGCGGCGTGCAGGTTGAGACGCAGACGCAGCAGCTCTCCACCGTCGTCAGCGGGCAGCAGATCACCGAGCTGCCAACCCTTACCCGTAACGCATACTCCCTGGTGGGGATCGCCGGGAACGTGAGTTCCTCTGGCTATTCGCCGGGCCGCGGCGTGGGCGTCAACATCAACGGCACGCGCGATGCCTCGACGGACATCCTGCTGGATGGCGGCCAGAACGTGGACCAGTTCACCGCCACGATCGGTCAGCTGACCCCGCTCGATTCGATCGGCGAGTTCCGCGTGATCACCAGCAACTTCTCGGCGGAATACGGCCGCGCTTCCGGCGGCATCGTGAACGTCTCGACCAAGAGCGGCACGAACGCCTTCCACGGCACGGTGTACGAGTTCTACCGTGGCGCGGGCCTCTCCTCCAACACCTACGACAACAACGCCAACGGCGTCTCCAAGCCGAACTTCGTGCGCAACCAGTTCGGTTACTCGGTCGGCGGGCCGGTGGTGAAGGACAAACTGTTCTTCTTCAGTTCGACCGAATGGATCCGCGTCCGCAGCAACGGCAACACCAGCGCCTGGGTGGTCGATCCGGGGTTCATCGCGAACTGCGCGAACTTCCACGCCAGCTCGGCGGTGGGTGATACCGCGGCGGCGGCTTGCGCCAGGATGCAGAGCTTCTACAGCACGTACGGCACGCTGAAGCCTGGCTTGATCACGACCGAGACGCGTCTCGTTCCCTGCAGCGTCCCGGCGTCCTGTCCGGGTGGCGGCGTATTGTATGACCGCATCAACTACAACGTGCCGTCCGATTCCGGCGGCGGCGGGCCGCGCAACGAGTACCAGACCGTTGCCCGCGTCGACTTCAACTGGACCGACAAGACGCAGATGTACTGGCGCTATGCATTGCAGAGCCAGAACTTCTTCGCTGGCACCGTAGGCTCCAGTGCGTATGTTGGCTATGACACCGGCACGAACGTCTACAACAACAACTTCCTCTGGAACGTGACCCACATCTGGAGTCCGAGCGTGGTCAGCCAGTCGAAGGTAGTCTTCAACCGCCTGAACCAAGTGCAGCCTCTGAATGGCCCGCCGCAGCCGACGCTCTACTCGCGCGCCAGCGGCAACCAGGCATTCAGCGGCGTGAACGTCGAACTGCCGGGTTACCTGCCGACGACGCCGGGTAGCGGCATCCCGTTCGGTGGCCCGCAGAACCTGTACCAGTTCTACCAGGACTTGAGCTGGACCCTGGGCAAGCACCAGTTCCGCTTCGGCGGTCAGTACGTCCACACGCGCGATAACCGCGTGTTCGGCGCGTACGAGACCTCCGGCGAGGCACTGGGTTCGAACTCGGGCAACACCCAGACCGGCTTCGCGACGGGTACGCTGCGCACCTTCCAAACCGCGGTCAATCCGCAAGGCAAGTTGCCCTGCAGGACCAACGCGTTTGGTACGCCCATCGTTGGCCCGTATTGCCAGATCTCGCTGCCGGCTTCGCAGCCGCGTTTCGACCGTGCGAACCGCTACCACGACTTTGCCTTCTACGGGCAGGATTCGTGGAAGCTATTCCCGCGCTTTACCCTGAACCTGGGCGTGCGCTGGGAGTACTACGGCGTGCAGCACAACAACGATCCCAGCTTCGACTCGAACTTCTTCCTGGGATCGGGTGCGAACTACTGGGAGCAGGTCCGCAACGGCAGCGTGTTCAGGTCTAACTCCGCGGGCAACCCGGTCGGCGGCCTGTGGACCCCGGACTACAACAACTGGGCGCCGCGCCTCGGCTTTGCCTGGGACATCTTCGGAAACGGCAAGACCTCGCTCCGCGGTGGCGTCGGCATGGCCTATGAACGCAACTTCGGCAACGTCACCTTCAACGTGATCCAGAACCCGCCGAACTACGGCGTGATCGCGATCTCCACCGGTGACCCGGGTTGCAAGCCCTGCCTGGTTGGGAACGACAATCTGGGACCCTTGGCCGGCGGCGTAGGTACCAAGAACATACCGAAGACCAGTCTGCGTGCTCCGATCCAGGACATGCAGACCGCCTACAACTACTTCTGGAGCATGGCTCTGGAGCGTGAGATTGCCAAGAACACCGTGGTTGCCCTGGAATACTCGGGCTCGAAGGGTGTGAAGCAGTACACCATCACCAACCCGAACCGGCAGGGCGCGGGAGCGCTTTACCTGGGCGACAACCCGGCCGACCAGTTCCTGGCTTCGGGTAGCTGCTTGGGCCTCGGACCTTGCGCGCTGCGCCGGCTGAATGACCAGTTCAGCAATATCAACCAGCGCGGCCAGCAGGGCTTCTCCTTCTACGGCGGGTTGAACCTCCGGGTGCAGACCAACAACCTGCTCAACTCGGGCCTCAGCTTCGTGAGCAACTACACCTGGTCGCACGCGATCGACAACACCAGCTCCACGTTCTCGGAGTTCAACCAGGACTGCTGCAACCTGGGTCTGCTGAACTTCGCGAGACCGAAAGATGACAAGGGCGATGCCTCCTTCGACATCCGGCATCGCTGGGTCATGAGCGGAACGTGGGATACGCCGTGGTTCAAGAACGACCAGAACTGGTGGAAGAAGAACATCCTCAGCGGCTGGACGTTCGCGCCGATCGTCAGCGTACAGTCGGGCAACCCGTACACACTGTATGACTGCTTTAACACCAACTTCAACGTTTGCATGCGGTGGGATGCGGCGCTGGATAGCGCGACCATACCCTACGGTGCGCATGACGTTGCGGTCGATAGCGGTGGCAATACCTGGACGTACGTGCATCTTGATCCGGCTGCTTTCACCAACTACTTCAACCCGGTCGCCGGCACCAGCGAGTGGGGTATCTGCGGCGTGGGTGAGGGTGCGATCAACGGTTGCCCGTTCCCGTCTACGATGATCGGACGCAACACCTTGCGTACTCCCGGCTTCTGGAACGTCGATCTCGGTCTCTACAAGAACCTCAAGATCACCGAGCGCATCGGACTCCAGCTCCGCGGGGAGTTCTACAACATGATGAACCACTCCAACCTGTATGTGCAGGGCAGCTCGCTCGATGTCGAAGGCGGGACCCTGGACGTGATCGCGAAGCGCGGCGGTTTCGGTTCGACCGCCTCCGACGAGCGTCGCAACATCCAGCTCGGTGTCAAGCTGATCTTCTAACTTGATCCCGTAAGGTGGTTCTACTGACTTCAGGGGAGCCGAAAGGCTCCCCTGATTTTTTTGTGTCTCGCCCCTGAGTCCCGTCCCTGAGTCCCGTCCCTCGTTCACCAAAGCTGACTTGCTACGGCGCCGTTCCGCTATACTCGACGGTTGCAAACGGCCTTCTGCTCCTGGCTGCAATACCCCCGAGGCACAGGGGAAAGTCGCGCGGAGGAACTATGCACCTCGCAGATCTGCTGGCCCTGTTGGTCATGCCCACGCACACCAATACCGAAAACCTCCAGATAGTCCTGCGCTGGATCCACTTCCTGGGCGGCATCACCTGGATCGGGTTGCTCTACTTCTTCAACCTGATCAACGTCCCGTTCATGAAGAATGTGGACGCCGCTGCCAAGCCCAACGTCTTCAAGAACCTCACCTTGCCCGCGATGTGGTGGTTCCGCTGGAGCGCGGTCGTCACGGTGGTGGCTGGCTTCTGGTATTGGGCGCAAACCATCGTCGCGGCCGACGCGCATAACGCTAACGTCAGCCCCTGGGGCGCGATCGGCATGTTCTTGCTCATCTGGGTGGCGGTTTGGGTGGTCGAGTTTCTGATCGTGTCGCGGGCGCCTGCGATGCCCGCGATAAACAAGGGCCCGGTATACGCCATCATCGCGGCTGTACTGATCGGACTCGGCACCTGGGGTTATGTCACGCTGACGGACGCCGACTGGGTGAGCTCTCGCATGCTCGCCATCGGCATCGGCGGCGGCTACGGCCTGGTGATGATGCTCAACGTTTGGGGGATCATCTGGCGGAACAACAAGAAGATCATCAACGGGACCCTCGCCGGCACGCCGCCGGCGGACGCCGCCGCGCTTGCGCGGCAGGCGTTCCTCGCTTCGCGCACGAACGCGTGGCTCTCCATCCCGATGCTCTTCTTTATGGCCGCCGCCAGTCACTACCCCTTCAAGTAGCGCGGCAAGGGAAACGAAGAAAGCCACGGCGAGCGCCGTGGCCTTTTTTTATGCGCTGGAATCGGGCTTCGGAGGCCACCGCCTTGAAAAGCCTGCCGCCGTGCCTTATCGTAATCCGGTCAAGTGGTCCGTCCCCCGGTTCGGGATTTTTCAGTGGACGGCGCGGTAGAGAACGTCCCCAAAGGAGATCGGCGATGGATAAGCCGGCGCAGAACATCCAGGATTCTTTCCTCAACAACGCCCGCAAAGACAAGACCAACATCACCATCTATCTGCTGAGCGGAGTGAAGCTCACCGGCCGCATCCGCTCGTTCGATAAATATTCGGTCGTGCTGGAGACGAACAACCAGGAACAGCTCATCTTCAAGCACGCCATCTCGACGGTGGTGATGGGCAAGACGCCGCACAGCGCGGAGCCGAAGCCAACAGCAGTCAGCGCGATGTCCGCCACGCCACCGGCGCAACCGACCGGCACGGAGGCGTAGCCGATTCCCCCAGGTCCGGGACCGGGACGCAAGCGGCCGTCGAGCGCGCGGGATGCTTCGCCCGCGGCGCGTTCCAAGCGCGCCGCGTCCGGCGTGGCACGCGAGGCCGGAGCGCCGCCGGAGCGTGCGTTCCTTGTGGGCATCGATTACAAGCGGCGCAAACCCTCGCGCGTTGCCGAGCAGGCGCGAGCTTCCGCCCAACCCGCCAACACCCCTGCGACCACCCAGAAAAAGGAAGAGCTGTTCGCCTTCAGCGCCGACGAGTCACTTGCCGAATTGCGCGAGCTGGCCGGGAGCGCCGGCGCCGAAGTCGTGGGCGAGGTGCTGCAGGCGCGCGATAGACCCGACCCGGCTACGCTCATCGGACGCGGCAAGCTGGAAGAGATCAAGGGCGCGGCGGCGATGGCGGACGCCGACCTCATCCTCTTCGATCACGACCTCTCGCCCTCGCAGCAGCGCAACGTGGAGGCGGAGCTCGACCTGCGCGTGATCGACCGGACGCAGCTCATCCTCGATATCTTCGCTCGCCACGCCCGCACGCGCGAAGGCCAGCTCCAGGTCGAGCTGGCGCAGCTCGAATATCTGATGCCGCGGCTGGCGGGGCGCGGCAGCGAGATGTCGCAGCTGGGCGGCGGCATCGGGACGCGCGGACCCGGCGAGACGCAGCTCGAGACCGATCGCCGCAAGATCGCGCGACGCATCCGCGGCATCCAGCAGCAGGTGGAGAAGGTGCGGCGAGTGCGCGCGCAGCAGCGCCAGCGCCGCGAAGGCGCTCCGATGGAGACCATCGCGCTCGTGGGCTACACCAATGCAGGGAAGTCCACCCTGTTCAACGCGCTTACCCGGGCGGGCGTGCTGGCGAGTTCGAAGATGTTCGCCACGCTCGATCCCACCATCCGCTCGATCACGCTGCCCTCGAAGCGGCGCGTGTTGCTCTCCGATACGGTGGGATTCATCCGCAACCTGCCGCACACGCTGGTCACCGCCTTTCGCGCCACGCTCGAAGAGGTGCAGCGCGCCGCCATCGTGCTGCACGTTGCCGACGCCACTTCGCCCACCGCGCGCGAACACGCCGCGGAAGTCGAGAAGGTGCTGGGCGAGTTGGACGCGCTCGGCAAGCCGCGCCTGCTCGTGGTCAACAAGATCGACCTGCTGCCCGAGGACGAGCGTGCCGAGTTGCACGATGACCCGAAGACGGTCCACGTCTCCGCCGTCGAGGGGACAGGGGTGCCGGCTTTGCGGGCGCGCATCGACGCGATGCTCGAATCCGATCCCATCACTCGCGCGCGCCTGCGCGTGCCGCAGCGCGAAGGCAAGACCTTGTCGATGCTGGAAGCCGGCGCGCGCATCCTCGCGCGGACGTATAAGGGTGGGATGGTGAACCTCGAGGTCGAAGCGCCGGAATCGCTGCTGCGCCGGCTGGATGCGTTCCGCCGTTAGTCTGCCAGGTGCGACGCGAAATCGTGGATGGCGGGTAGGTAGCGATTGCGCGCCTGCCATTCGAAATCGTTGTGGCCGGCGGCATCCACCCAAAGCGACCACTTCGGGCCGGGAGCGGCTTCGAAAAGGCGTTTGCCGTGATGGAACGGGATCACGCCATCGCGCTTGCCGTGCATCACCAGCACCGGGCATCTCACCTGCTTGAGCTTGTAGAGGTTGCGGAACTTATCGAAGGGCAGCAGCGGCACCCGGGTCAGCACTCGGAACGCGCTGGTGAAGCCGCTCTGGATGATCAGTCCGCCGACCGGCTGGCGTGCTGCAAGATCGATTGCCGGGCCGCTGCCGACCGAGCGGCCAAACACAATGACGCGTGCTGGCGGCATCCGCTGAGTTTGCGTCAGAAAAGCGTAGGCGGCGTCAATGTCCGCATAGGTAGCCCTCTCGCTCGGCCTTCCTTCACTCGTCCCATAGCCTTCGTAGTCGTACCCAAAGACAGCGAAACCGGCATCGTGCAGTTGCTGGAACAATGGCTCGAGGTCGCCGATGTCCTCGGCGTTCCCGTGGCTGTACAGGATGGTGAACTTTGCCTGCGGGTTCGGCAGATACATGGCGGCGATCGCCTTCCCGTCTGCGGTCCGCAGCGTCATGATCTTCGCATCCTCGCGGTAGCTGGAAGGGCGCGGGTAGAACATCATCTGGTCGGCGAGGAAAAACGCCACCAGCGCGAAGACGATGTAGAAGCCGGTGATGAAGTAGAGGGTCACGCGTAGCCAGCGTCGCATAGGTCGAGGGACGTAGCCGGAGTCCCGAGGGTTCCCCGATCTGGGAGAATCCCAAAAAAGCAAAATGGGCCGACTGCCAAAGTTGAGCCGGTTTGCGGGCGTGAGGTCGCCTCGCCGACCGGGAGCCCGCAGGCGAAATCCCGAGCGCAGCGAGGGAACTCTAGTGGCTACTAGCCGCCGCGAAAAGTCAAAATGGGCCGACTGCCAAAGAGCGGTGACGATTCTTTGGCTACCGGCCCATTCGATCCTGAATCGGATCGGAGGTGATACGTATATGGTCGTCCCTTCGGTGCGCAGTGTCAAGTCAACTCGAGCGTACCTGCTCGATTTCTCTAAGGGGTACTTTGGCGCCGGAGGCACCGCGCGAAACCGCTTTCCGGCCCGCATGAATGCTGGATATCGCTGCGTTGACACATCCCCTTTCCTTTGTTAGTTTTGAGAGTTTGCAGGGCACTTTTCTCGTCTCCTATTCAGCAGCTACAGCATGGAAAAGATCCTTTCACAGCTAGGCGGATTACTGCTCGGCGCCGTCCCCACGGTGATCCTGCTGATCACGCTGATGGTGCTGTACAAGCTGATCCTGCACGACAAGCTGGTCGCGGTGCTGGGCGAGCGCCGGGCGCGCACCGAGGGCGCGGTGCAGAAGGCGAAGGCCGACCTCGCCGCCGCGGAAGCGAAGACGGCCGAATACGAGAACCGGTTGCGCGAGGCCAAGATGGCGCTCTACAAGATCCAGGAAGCGCGCCGCAAGCAGCTCTTGGAAGCGCGCGCCGCTACCATCGCGGACGCGAAGGCTGCCGCCGACGCCAAGGTGAAGGAAGCCCGGGCCGCCATCGAGAAAGACATGCAGACGGCGCGCGCCACGCTCGCCTCGGAGAGCGAGAAGCTGGCCGCGGAGATCGTCCGCGCCGTGCTCGCGCCGCCAGGTCGGCGGGCGCCGGCCGCAGGCGGTGCCCGTTGAGTTCGCGTGCCATCACGCTGCGCGCCATCACGCTCTTGGCCTTCGCGCTCGCGCTGATGTCCGCGCCGCTCGGACTGGCCCAGCAGCATGCGACGCCGGCTTCGCCCGCTCCCCCGGCTTCGTCACCGTCTTCGTCACCAGCCCAGCCCGCCGCGACGCCCGCGCCGGCGCACCCGGGTCCCTCGACGAGCGAGCCTTCGACCGACAAAGAGCTGGTCGAAGCCTCGAAGGAAGCGGAAACGGGCAAGACAGCGGAGCACGGCGAAGGCAAAGAAGAAGACGAAGAGGCGCAGTTCAAGTACTCCGCATCAGTGCAGTGGCTGGCACGGCACACCGGACTGAGCGCGGATGCCGCCTACTGGCTGGCCATCTCTATCAATTTCCTCATCGTGGCCGGATTCATCGGGTGGGCGATCAAGAAGAGTGCGCCCATCCACTTTCGCGAGCGCACCGCGGCGATCCGCAAGCAATTGGAAGAAGCGCGCGCGGCGAGCGAGAACGCGAACCGGCGCCTCGCCGAGATCGAATCGCGGCTCGCGCGTCTCGATGTCGAGATCGCCGAGTTGCGCGCGGCGAGCGAGCACGATGCTGCCGCCGAGGAACAGCGCCTGCGCGCCGCCGCGGAAGAAGACCGTTTGAAGGTGGTCGCCGCCGCCGAGCAGGAGATCTTGACCGCCGCCAAGGTGGCGCGCGCCGAACTCAAGCGCTACACCGCGGAGCTGGCCATCGGCCTGGCGGAGAAGAAGATCCAAGTCACGCCCCAGGCCGACCAGGAGCTGGTAAGGGGCTTCGCGGATGGACTTTCAGCTGAAAATCGGGCTGCCGAAAATCGGGCCGCGGAAGGCAAGTCGTAATGGCCGCCGTGACCAGCCGCTACGCGCGCGCGCTCGCCGACGTGGTCGTCGAACGCAAACTCGACTCCGCGAAGGTGATGGAACAGCTCGACGCGCTCGCCGGGGCGCTGAGCTCCACGCCGCAGTTGCGCAACGTCTGGGAGAATCCGTCCGTCCCGGCCGAGCAGAAGCGCAGGGTGCTCGACGCGCTGGTGAAGAATCTGAAGTCGGAGAACGCGGTCGCAGACAAGATGGTGCGCAACTTCGTTGCCGTCTTGATCGATAACCGCCGCGTCGCTGCGCTGCCCGAGGTCGCGCGCCAGTTCCGCAGCGAGCTGCTGGCGCGGCTGGGGATCGCGGAAGCCGAGGTCACCACCGTCCGCGAGCTCGGTCCGGAAGAAAAGCAGATGCTCGAGGCGCAGCTCGCCAAGCTTACCGGCAAGAAAGTGCAGGCACGTTACGCGACCGACCAACACATCCTGGGCGGCGCCGTCATCCGCATCGGCAGCACCATCTATGATGGCTCGGTCAAAGGGCAGTTGCAGCGCTTGAAGGAAGCACTATCGGCAAGTTGAAGTTGGGATCCGCATACATCGTCGCGCACGTCATTCGCGAATATCCGCGCTCAGCGCGGTAGGGATCGGAAAACATGGCTGGAATCAAAGCAGACGAGATCACAAAGATAATCCGCGAGCAGATCGAGAATTACGAATCGAAAGTCTCGGTCGATGAAGTTGGCACGGTCATCTCCCTGGGCGATGGTATCGCGCGCGTCCACGGGCTCGACAAGGTCATGGCCGGCGAGCTGCTCCAATTCCCGCACGACGTGGCCGGCATCGCCATGAACCTGGAAGAAGACCAGGTCGGCTCCGTGCTGCTCGGTGAGTACACCGAGATCAAGGAAGGCGACCAGGTCAAGCGCACTGGACGCATCATGAGCGTCCCCGTGGGCGACGCCATGATCGGCCGCGTGGTCAACTCGCTGGGCCAGCCCATCGACGACAAGGGTCCCATCGCGACGACCGAGTTCCTTCCCGTCGAGCGCATCGCGCCGGGCGTGATCGACCGCCAGCCGGTGCGCGAGCCGATGGCCACCGGCCTGAAGGCCATCGATTCGATGATCCCGATCGGGCGCGGACAGCGCGAGCTGATCATCGGCGACCGCCAGACGGGCAAGACCGCCGTGGCGCTCGATACCATCATCAACTCGCGCGGCAACAACTTGATCTGCATCTACAACGCGATCGGGCAAAAACGCTCGTCCATCGCGCAGGTGGTGAAGATCCTCGAAGACGCGGGCGCGATGGAATACACCGTCGTGGTCGCGGCTTCTGCTTCCGAGCCTGCCCCGATGCAGTACATCTCACCTTACTCGGCGACCGCGATCGGCGAATACTTCCGCGATTCCAAACGGCACGCGCTCTGCATCTACGACGATCTCTCGAAGCACGCCGCTTCCTACCGCGAGATCTCGCTCCTGCTGCGCCGTCCGCCGGGACGCGAAGCGTATCCGGGCGACGTGTTCTACCTGCACTCGCGCCTGCTCGAGCGCGCGTCGAAACTCTCGGACAAGAATGGCGGCGGCTCGCTCACCGCGCTGCCCGTGATCGAGACGCAAGCGGGCGACGTTTCTGCTTACATCCCGACCAACGTCATCTCCATCACCGACGGCCAGATCTACCTCGAGACCGACTTGTTCAACTCCGGCATCCGTCCCGCGGTGAACGTGGGACTCTCTGTCAGCCGCGTCGGCGGCAGCGCGCAGATCAAAGCCATGCGTCAGGTCGCGGGCACGTTGAAGCTGGAGCTCGCACAGTATCGCGAGCTGGCCGCGTTCGCGCAGTTCGGCTCCGACCTCGATAAAGCGACGCAGGCGCAGCTCAATCGCGGCCAGCGTCTGGTGGAGGTGCTGAAGCAAGGCCAGTACGAGCCGCTGCCGTTCTCCAAGCAGATCCTGGTGATCTTTGCCGGCACCAATGGATATCTCGACGACCTCGCGGTCGAAGATGTGCGTCCGTTCGAGAAAGGCCTTTATCAGTACGTGGACACGATGAATGCCGGGCTGCTCAATTCGATCATGGAGAAGAAGACGCTCGACGATGCGCTCAAGACCGAGATGAAGAAGCTGCTGGACGACTACAAGCAGAGATTCCTGACAGAGAAGCAGTCGGCGGTCGCGGCAAAAGCATAGGAACGAGTTTCAAGTTTCGGGTTTCACCTTCGTGCCCTCGAAACTGTGAAACTCGAAACTGGAAACTGGAGTCATGGCGAACATTCTCGACATCCGGCGGCGTATCCGCAGTGTGCGCAACACGCGGCAGATCACCAAGGCCATGCAGATGGTCTCGGCGGCACGCCTGCGCCGCGCGCAGGAGCGCGCGCTCGCAGCGCGTCCGTACGCGCAGATGTTGACCAACGTGCTGAAGTCATTGGTCTCGCGCGCCGAGGTCTACGATCCGGAGACGGGCGTAGCGAAGCATCCGCTGCTGGCGCGGCGTCCGGAGCGGAACATCCTGCTCATCGTGGTGACCGGCGAAAAGGGGTTGGCAGGCGCGTTCAACACCAACATCCTGAAGGCCGCAGCGCGCTTCCTTGAGTCGAAGGCCGGCAAGACGGTCGAGATCGTGGCCGTGGGACGCAAGGGGCGCGATTTCTTCAAGCGCCGTTACAGCCCGCTGCCTAAAACGACCCAGAAAGAACTCAAGATCGGCGGATCCATGCAAGATGCCCAGGCCGGCAGCGTGGAACAAGGCGAACGGGTTCCGCCCGGCGTGTATCTCACCGCGGAGCACGTGGGCATCCTCAACAAGCTGGAATACCGGCACGCTGCCGAGCTGACCGACTGGGTCATCGAGCGCTACACCAAAGAAGAGATCGATTCCGTCTACGTCGCGTTCAACGAGTTCAAGAGCGTGATCTCGCAGCGCCTGGTGGTGGAAGAGGTCTTGCCCGTCGAAGAGATCGGTGTCACCGGCTCGCAGCAGACGGACGAGATGTCGCGCGAGCAGCGCGAGCGTGCGGCTGAAGCAGCCGAACGCGCCGGCGTGAGCGTCCACAAAGCCGACACCACCGACATGGACCGTGCCGCCGCCACCTTCGCGACCGCGCAGGTGGACTACATCTACGAGCAGACGCCCGACGAACTCTTCCGCAGCTTGCTGCCCAAGTACGTGGTGGTGCAGGTGTTCCGCGCGCTGCTCGAATCGATCGCGGCCGAACACGCCGCACGCATGACGGCTATGGATTCGGCGACCAACAACGCCAGCGACATGATCGATTCGCTCACCCTGGTGATGAACCGGGCGCGACAAGCAAAGATCACGAAAGAGATCATCGAGATCGTTTCAGGAGCAGCGGCGCTGTAGGACGGAAACTGAGGGATTTATGGCAGAGAATGTTGGCAGAGTGATCCAGATCTCCGGACCGGCGGTCGACGTGCAATTCCCGGAAGGGAAACTTCCGCCCATCTACGAGGCGGTGCGCGTGGTCAGCGAAGGCTTTACCGTGCCTTCACCCATCGACGTGGTCCTGGAAGTGCAGCAGCATCTCGGCGAAGGCCGCGTGCGCTGCGTCGCGATGCAGCCCACCGACGGCATGGTGCGCGGCATGAAAGCCATCGACCAGGCCGGGCCGATCTCGGTGCCCGTGGGCAAGGAGACGCTGGGGCGCGTGATGAACGTGATCGGCGAGCCAGTGGACAACCTTGGTCCCATCGGCACGAAGAAGCGGCTGCCCATCCACCGTCTCGCGCCCGCGTTTGACGAGCAAGCGACCAGCGCCGAGATGTTCGAGACGGGCGTGAAGGTCGTCGATCTCATCCAGCCGTTCTTGAGGGGTGGCAAGATCGGATTGTTCGGCGGCGCGGGTGTCGGCAAGACGGTCGTGATCATGGAGCTCATCAACAACGTCGCCAAGAACCACGGCGGATTCAGCGTGTTCGCCGGCGTGGGCGAGCGCACGCGCGAAGGCAACGATTTGTGGCTGGAGATGACGGAGTCGGGAGTGATCAAGCCCGGCGACTGGAAGAATTCAAAGGCCGCGCTGGTCTACGGACAGATGACGGAGCCGCCCGGGGCGCGTTTGCGAGTCGCGCTCACCGGCCTGACCGTCGCGGAATACTTCCGCGACGAAGAAGGCGCGGACACGCTGCTCTTCATCGACAATATCTTTCGCTTCACCCAGGCAGGTTCGGAGGTGTCCGCGCTGCTCGGCCGCATGCCGAGCGCGGTGGGATACCAGCCCAACCTCGCCACCGAGATGGGCGAGTTGCAGGAGCGCATCACTTCGACCAAGAAAGGTTCGGTGACTTCGGTGCAGGCCATCTACGTGCCCGCCGACGATCTGACCGATCCGGCGCCGGCCACGACTTTCGCTCACCTCGACGCGACCACGGTGTTGTCGCGTCCGCTGACCGAGATCGGCATCTACCCAGCCGTTGACCCGCTGGCTTCGACCTCGCGCATCCTGGATCCGCGCATCGTCGGCCAGGAGCATTACGACGTGGCGCAGGGCGTGAAGCGCGTGCTGCAACGCTACAAGGATTTGCAGGACATCATCGCCATCCTCGGCATCGACGAGCTTTCCGAAGAAGACAAGCTCATGGTCACGCGTGCCCGCAAGATCCAGAAATTCCTTTCGCAGCCGTTCCACGTTGCCGAGCAGTTCACCGGCATCAAGGGACGGTACGTGAAGGTCGCCGACACCGTGCGCAGCTTCAAGGGCATCATCGAGGGTAAGTACGACGATATCCCCGAGCAGGCCTTCTACATGAAGGGTGCGATCGAGGAAGTGCTGGAGACGGCGGAGAAGATGAAGGCGGCAGCGTAGGAAGTCGCTAGTCGCTAGTCCCTGGTCGCTAGCAAAAACGGCTGGCGACGACCAAAGACCAAAGACCAAAGACCAATGGCAGATTCTTTTCAACTCGAGATCGTGACGCCCGAGAAGGCCGTGGTGCGCGAGACGGCCACCGAGGCGCAGATCCCCGGCAAGAAGGGATACCTCGGCATCTTGCCGGGACACGCACCGCTGATCACCGAGCTGGCCGTGGGGGAGATCAGCTACAAGAAGCCGGGCGGCGGGGAAGAGCATCTCGCGGTCGCGTGGGGATTCGCCGAGGTGCTGCCCAACAAGGTGATCATCCTTGCCGAGACCGCGGAAAAAGCCGCGGACATCGACGTGGCGCGCGCCGAGCAGCAGAAGAAGCGCGCCGAGGAGCACTTGCGCTCGCTCGATCCGGACACCGATTTCGAGCGCGCCGGCATCGCGCTCGAGCGCGCTCTCATCCGCATCCAGGTGGCGGGGAAGCGCGGCTACATTCAGGCCTAAAGGGCGCCGGCCGCGGATCCCATTCCAAAACAAAAAAGGCC
>JALYLW010000035.1 GCA_030774055.1 Acidobacteriota bacterium | reverse complement strand
GAGCCGGAACGGCGAAGGAGCGCACGCGCCTAGCGACTCGCCGCCGGCGCCGCCAGGCACGGCGCCTTCTCTGGCTGATTGTCGACCACGAGCGCCGCCGGATCCACGCCCCCCTTTTGTAGTTCCGGCTTCAAACGTTGCATCGCGTCCTGCGCTTCCGCCGCGCTCTTCCCTTCCGGCTCGACTCTCACCGTGGCGTCGTATTCGAGGTAGGCGCGTTCAGGCGCGCCCAGCTTCTCCCACCCGCGTCCCATGCGCAGATGGATCGCTGCATCTCCCGGCTTCGACTTCGCCGCGTCGGCGTAGCGCATCAGCGCGCCCCGATAATTCTTCTGCCGGTAGTAGTAGTCGCCCACGTCCACATCGCGCGCCGCGCTTACCGGATCATAAGTCGAAGACGACGCCTCTGCCGGCAGCGTTCCCGCAACTCCGGCGCTCTCCTGCTTGCTCGAGCTTTCGTCGCTTTCCCCCGGCTGCGACTGCGTGGGCGGCGCCTGCTTCGGCGCCGGCTGCTTTTGCTGCTCCGTCTTTTCCGTCTTCTCCTTCGGACCATCCTTAGGTCCCATGCCGGTGTGCGCGCACATCCCAAAGATGCAGATGTCATTGGGCAGCGGGTTGCGCGAGCCTTTCTGGCGCTTGTTCAGCTCGACGATGTACTCGTCCACCGGCTTGTCTTTGTAGCAGGAGGACTCCGCCTTCGCCAGCGGGTCCTGCGCGAAGGCCGAGAGCAAGGACGCAACCAGCGCACTGGCCAGCATCATCCGCATAGAAGTGTCATTTGCATGCAAAGAAGATTGTACGTCCGCTTACCCGCCGCCGACGAAGTGGACGATCTCCAGTTCATCACCCTCGCGCAGCGCCGTCGCCTGCCACTGGGCGCGCGGCACGATCTCGCGGTTCAGCTCCACCGCCACGCGGTCGCTCTTCATCCCCAGCTCTTCGACCAGCGCCGCCAGCGTCGCCGCGGCGAAGCCACGGTCCTCTCCGTTCACGCGGAGCTTCATGATCACAATATATAAGGATAGGGTAGAGACAGCCTTTGACAGCTCTCTATCACGGGAAGGTGGGGACGGAACGCGCCAGCTACGCGTTCTTCTTGAGCAGGAACTTCCGGGTCGCCGTCCGCTCGCCGGCCTTGGCCTGCACCAGCACAGCGGCCTCGCGCAGCGCGTTCTCGTCGAGGAAGATCTTCATCTCCGCGCGCCCATTCGTGTCGGTGACGGCCTGCGAGTAGATGGGCGCATCATCGGTCACATTCAACCGCGTGGTCAGCTGCGCGCCAGGAACGGCAGCGCCGTTCTCGGTCACGGCGAACTGCATCACGACCGTGCTCTCGGCATAGACGGCGTCGGCGTTGGTCCACTGGATGGCCAACCCCCCGGCAGCTGCAGGGCCAGCAGCCGCGCCGGCAGACGTCCTTCCGTTACCCCCGGCGGTCGGCGTGCTCGGAGTCCCGATATGCGCGCCCGATGCATCGAGGCCGAGCATCTCGTTCAGCTTGCCTTCGCGGATGCCATCGAGCATGCCGCGGTGCTGGGACTTCAGCATGTCGTGCATGTGATCTTCGGTGAAATCCGGCTGCTGCTCCATCTCGGCGAAGGAGGTAGCCCGTTTCCCGATGCACCGTCCGCGGACGAACACCTGCGTTTGCAGCAGCTTCTCGGCCTTTCGGGCCTCGCTCTGCACGTGGTACACGGTGTCGCCGTGCTTGATGTCTGTATTGAATCCGAAGATCATCCTGGTGTTGGCTCGACTCGGCGAAGACAGCGCGAAACGCAACCCGCAACCGAGCGCGCATCTTCTTGACTCATCTGCGCGCGACTTCTATATTCGACTGTTTCACCAGTCCCAAGTGGCGCGAATTATACACCGCTTCCTATGCCGGACAACTATCTCGCCCGCTACCTCCCGTTGCTCATCCAGTTCCTGCTTGTGGCGGCCATTGCGGGCGGCATGGTCACGCTTTCCTGGCTCATCGGGCAGCACAAACCCTCCGCCGCCAAGCTCATGCCGTATGAGTGCGGCATGGCCCCGGTGGGCGACGCCCGCCAGCGTTTCTCGGTAAAGTTCTATCTCGTCGCCATGGTGTTCATCCTGTTCGACGTGGAAGCCATCTTCCTTTATCCCTGGGCGGTCATCTTCCGCGAGCTGAAGATGTTCGGCTTCTGGGAGATGCTGGTGTACGTCCTGGTCGTGCTTGGCGGCTTCGTCTACGTCTGGAAAAAAGGCGTGTTCGACTGGTCGCAGGCCGACCGTGATCAGATCGTCGCGCTTCCCGACCGCGCGCCCGCAGGGAGCCGCTAGATGCCGCTCACGCCCGCCGTCACCGGAGTCGACGCGCTCAAGGACCGTCCTGAGCTCGCGCGCCTGCTCGCCGCCGCCGCCGCCGCGATCCCGGACGCCAAGTTCGATCGTGACGAGCTGACCATCTGGGTGGACCGCGCGTTCATCCGCGAGGCTGTCGCCCTGCTGCGTGACGACACCGAGCTGCGCTACGATTTTCTCTCCGACGTCACCTGCGTGGACTGGCATCCCGTGTCGCCGCGCTTCGAGGTCGTCTACCACCTGCTCTCCATCCCGCGCAAAGCGCGCGTGCGGCTGAAGGTCCGCCTGGTCGAGGACGAAGCGGTGGAGTCCATCACCAGCGTGTGGCCGGCGGCGAACTTCTTCGAACGCGAGATCTTCGATCTGTTCGGCATCCGCTTCGTCGGTCATCCCGACCTCAACCGCATCCTCATGCCGGAAGATTGGGAAGGCCATCCGCTGCGCAAGGACTACCCGGTCGAGGGATATCGCTGATGGCACACCTCTCGCCCACACCCGTGCTCGACGCCGCGCAAGACCGCACCATGATCCTCAACATGGGGCCGCAGCATCCCTCCACCCACGGCGTGCTGCGCCTGCTGCTCGAGATCGATGGCGAGACCATCGTGCGCATGGCCCCCGACATCGGCTACCTGCACACCGGGATCGAGAAGACCTGCGAGGCCAAGTTCTACCAGCAGGTGGTGCCGCTCACCGACCGCATCGACTACCTGTGTCCCATGACCAACAACCTCTGCTATGTGCTGGCGGTCGAGAAGCTGCTCGGCCTCGAGATCCCGCCGCGCGCGCAGTGGGTCCGCGTGATGCTCAACGAGCTCACCCGCATCAGCTCGCACCTGGTCTGGCTGGGTACGCATGCGCTCGATATCGGCGCGATGTCCGTATTCCTCTACTGCTTCCGCGAGCGCGAAGACTGCATGCGTCTCTTCGAGGCCGTCAGCGGACAGCGCATGATGACTTCCTACTTCCGCGTCGGAGGCCTCGCGCTCGACCTGCCGCTCGGCTTTCTCGACCGCGTGCGCACCTTCGCCAACAAGTTTCCCGAGCGCGTGGACGAATACGAGGACTTGCTGACCTCGAATCCCATCTGGGAGCGCCGCACCAAGGGCGTGGCTCGCATGTCCGCCGAAGATGCGCTCGCGCTCGGCGTCACCGGACCGGCTTTGCGGGCCTCGGGCGTAGACCTCGACCTGCGCCGCGACATGCCGTATTCCAGCTATGAGAGATTCAAGTTCGATGTCCCCATCTCACAAGACGGAGACGTCTTCGCGCGCTACCTGCTCCGAGTAAAAGAAATGCGCGAGTCCACCAAGATCATGCAGCAGGCACTCGACGGCATGCCCACCGGCGCGATCAAGGCTGACGCGCCCAAGGTCGTGCTGCCCGACCGCGAGAAGATGAAGACGCAGATGGAAGCGCTCATCTACCACTTCAAGATCGTTACCGAAGGCTTCAACGTCCCTGCCGGCGAGGTCTACCAGGCCATCGAGTCGCCGCGCGGCGAGATGGGCTACTACGTGGTGAGCGATGGCACGTCGAAACCTTACCGCGTCCACATGCGCTCGCCTTCTTTTGCCAACTTGCAAGCGCTGGCCAAGATGTGCGAAGGCAAGCTCATCGCCGACGTCGTCGCTGCCATCGGCTCCATCGACATCGTGCTCGGAGAAATAGACCGCTAATGCTCGTGGTCTCAGAACAACTCGACAACTTCTTCACCGAAAAGATGAAGGAGTATCCCACCCGCCGGTCGTTCCTCGTTCCCATGCTGCTCTACACGCAGGACGAACTGGGCTACCTGTCGCCGGAAGCGATCTCCTATCTCGCCGAGAAGGTAGACCTGACCGAGCTCGAGATCCGCAACGTGATCAGCTACTACTCCATGCTCACGATGAAACCGCGTGGACGCTTTAACGTGCAGGTGTGCACCAACATCAGCTGCATGCTGCGCGGCGGCGAAGAGATCTTCGCACACTGCAAGCAGCAACTCGGCGTGGGGCACAAACAGACGACCGCCGACAAGATGTTCACGCTCGAAGAGGTCGAGTGCATCGGCGCGTGCTCCTGGGCGCCCGCCATGCAGGTGAATTACGACTTCCACGAGAACCTCACGCCGGCCAAGGTCGACCGGATCCTGGAATCGTACGAGAAGAAAGCGACGCAATAGTGGCGGACCTGGCCTCACATCCCGACGAGAAGAAGGTCGTCAGCGCGCGCTTCGGTAAAGGCGCGGCCAACATCGACCGCTATCTCGAACTCGATGGCTACAAAGCCGTGCAGAAGGCGATCACCCTCGGAGCGGACGGCATCGTCAACGAGATGAAGACGTCGAGCCTGCGCGGACGCGGCGGCGCCGGCTTCCCTACCGGCATGAAGTGGTCGTTCGTCCCTAAGGAATCCGCGAAGCCGAAGTACGTTCTCTGCAACGGCGACGAGAGCGAGCCCGGCACGTGCAAGGACCGCCTCATCCTCGAGCACGATCCGCACGCCGTGATCGAAGGCGTGATGATCGCCGCACTCTCCATCGGCGCGAAGATCGGCTTCATCTACATCCGCGGCGAGTACCGCTACCTCGTCGACATCATGCGCAAGGCCATCGCAGACGCATACGCCAAAGGCTTTCTTGGCAAGAACATCTTCGGCAGCGGTGTGGATCTCGACGTCCACTGGCACACCGGCGCCGGCGCCTACGAGGTCGGCGAAGAGTCGGCGCTCATGGAATCGCTCGAAGGCAAGCGCGGCATCCCGCGCATCCGCCCGCCGTTCCCCGCCGTCGTCGGACTCTGGGGCGGCCCCACTGTGATCAACAACGTCGAGACGCTCGCCGCGGTGCCACACATCATCCTCGGCGGCGGCCAATGGTATGCCGACCTCGGGACACCGAAGAACGGCGGCACGCGCCTATTCTGTCTCTCCGGACACGTGGTCAAGCCCGGGGTCTACGAATTGGCGCTCGGCTACAACTTGAAGAAGATGATCTACGAAGTTGCCGGCGGAATTCCGGGCGGACGCGCGATCAAGGCCGTCGTTCCCGGCGGCTCGTCCACACCGATGTTGAAGGCCGACGAGATCGACCTCGCCATGGATTTCGACTCCTGCGCCAAAGTCGGCACCTTCCTCGGTTCCGGCGGTGTCGTGGTGCTCGACGACACCACTTGCATGGTGAAGTTCGCGCAGCGCGTCATCAAGTTCTACCAGCACGAATCCTGCGGCTGGTGCATCCCGTGCCGCGAAGGCACCGACTGGCTCAAGAAGACGCTCACGCGCTTCCACTCCGGCGGCGGTTTGAAGAAGGACATCGACAACATCCAGTACCTCGCCGAGAACATGCTGGGGCGCACCTTCTGTCCACTCGGCGACGCCGCAGCGATGCCCATCATTTCCATCGTCAAGAAGTGGCGCAACGAGTTTGAGGATCACCTCGAAGGCCGCCCGTGCCCGTTCGGCGAGAAGACCGTCGAGCTGCTGCCGGTCTTGAGCAGATAAATGCCTGACGTAACCATCACCGTAGACGGTAAGAAGCTCACTGCACCCGGCGGCACGCTGCTCATTGAAGCGTGCAAGCGCGTCGGCATCGAGGTGCCCGCGTTCTGTTACTACCCCGGGCTCTCACTCCAGGCCGCGTGCCGCATGTGCCTGGTCGAGATCGAGAAGATGCCGAAGATGCAGACAGCCTGCACCGTGCCCATCACCGACGGCATGGTCGTCACCACCGAATCGGAAAAGGTGAGGCAGGCGCGCAAGTCCATGCTCGAGTTGCTGCTCGGGAACCATCCGCTGGATTGCCCGGTGTGCGACGCCGGCGGCGAGTGCGAGCTCCAGGACATGACCTTCAAGTACGGCGCGGCTGATTCGCGCTACATGGAAGGCAAGCTGCACAAGGAAGAGCAGCAGTGGTCGCCAGTCGTCTTCTTCGATCGCCCACGCTGCATCCTGTGTTACCGCTGCGTGCGCGTCTGCGGTGAAGGGATGGACGTATGGGCGCTCGGCGTCCAGGGCCGCAGCGTTTCTTCCGTCATCGCGCCGAATATGGAAGACCACCTCGAGTGCGAAGAGTGTGGCATGTGCATCGACATCTGTCCGGTCGGCGCGCTCACCTCGGGCGCGTATCGCTACAAGACGCGGCCATGGGAGATGAAGCACGTTGCCACCATCTGCACGCATTGTGGCGATGGCTGCAAGACCACGCTTGGCGTCCGCCGCCACGATACCGGCATGCAGATCGTGCGCGGCGATAACCGCGATAAGAGCGGCATCAACGGCGACTTCCTCTGCGTCAAGGGACGCTACGCCTTCGACTTCACCGACCACCGCGCGCGTATCACCCAGCCGCTCGTCCGTAAAGACGGACATCTCCGTCCCGCGACCTGGGAAGAGGCGCTCGAGGTCGTGGGCCATGAGTTCCGTGAGGTCCGCGATGGCAAAGGCGGTGGCACGGCCATCGGTGTGATCGGCTCCACGCGCACCACCAACGAAGAAAGCTATCTGCTGCAGAAGTTCGCGCGGCTTGTTCTCCAGACCAACAACATCGATCACCACCGCACCGCCGACTTCCCTGCCCTTGCCGCCGCACTTCACGGCAAGCATGGGACGACCGCCGGCATGCGCGACGTCTTCCACGCGCCCGCCATGCTGCTCATCGGCAATGATCCCACCGAGCAGCATCCGTTGCTCGCCTGGCAGATCCGCTCGAACGTCCGCCTGCACAAGGCGCGGCTCTACGTCGCGAACAGCAATGCCATCAAGCTGCGCCGCCAAGCCGGCGTCTTTGCCCACATCGCCGACGGCAGCTACAGCGCGCTGCTGAAGTTCCTCGCCGGGGACGACTCCGCCGCCGCCGCGCTGCTGCGCGACGGAACCCAACGCGAAACGCTCACCGCCCTGCGCGAAAAGGTCAAAGCCGAGCCTGACCTGGTGGTCGTGTTTGGCTCGGAGCTTCGCGGCGCAGATGTGCAAGCGCTCGCCACGTTTGCCGCGTCGCTTCCGAAAGCGCGTCTGCTCGCGCTCGCCGACTACGCCAACTCGCGCGGCGCAGCCGACATGGGCCTTTATCCCGACCTGCTGTCCGGCTACACCTCCGCCGCGCGCGCCGAGCACTTTGCGCGGGAGTGGTCCGCGGCGCTGCCGGCGCAGCCCGGCATGAACCTCGCGCAGATGACCAAGGCCGCTGCGGACGGCAAACTGAAGGCGCTTTACGTCGTGGGCTCGAATCCGGTCGCGCGCTTCGACTTCGATCCCTTCGTGCTCACCAAGCCGTTCCTCGTGGTGCAGGACATGTTCCTCACCGACACCGCCGCCATTGCCGATGTGGTTCTTCCCGCGGCGTGTGCGTATGAAAAGTCCGGCACTTTCACCAACACCGCCGGCGACCTGCAACAGGTACAGAAGGCGGGCGACCTTGCCGGCGTCAAGCCCGACTTCGAGATCATTGTCCGCATCGCCGAGCGCATGGGCTTCGACATCCGCAAGCTCGTGCCCTTCGGCAAGGAGGGCGTCCGCGCCGACATGGGGCAATCTCGCGGCGCGCAGTCCGGCGAAGCCGACCGCCACTACGTCTGGCTGAAGGCACAGAATCTCGAGCCCAAGCTCAGCCCCTTCGATCCGGCCGCGCTTTTCGACGAGATCCAGCGCATCGTTCCCGGCTACCAGGTCGCGCGCGCCGAGCTCTTCGGCGGCATCGAGGTCGCGACGCACGCGCTTACCGGCGGACACGGCGGCACGGCCGCGAATCCGGAGTTAGTCCGTCCTTCGAACGACACGCTCTTCACCTCGGGCACCCTGGGCCGTTATTCGCACACATTGAATTCTGTGGTGGAGAACCGCCGCAAAGCGCCTGCCGGCGCCGCAGCAGACTAGAGCCTGCAGTCAAGACCGCATGCCGACCTGGACCCAATTCGTGCTCATCAGCGCGCTCAAGAGCGTGGTGGTGATCTTTATCTTGCTTACTTCCGTCGCCTACGCCGTCTGGCTCGAGCGCAAGGTGGTGGGACACATGCAGAACCGCTGGGGACC
>JALYLW010000034.1 GCA_030774055.1 Acidobacteriota bacterium | reverse complement strand
CGCCCACGCTACGATTCTTCGCCACCGACTCGGTGGAGAAGTTCCGCGTGCTCGGCGAACGCTTCATGGGACACGCCATCGCGAACGTGGAGCATGTGGAGATGGAGCAGTAGCGACTCCACAGGCCGGAAACCCAAGATGCTTCGCGACCGATACCCCGGCTGGAGAAAACGCCGGGGGGCCGTCACTCAGCATGACCCATCATTATTTGTGTAACCCATTTACAATCGCCTGCCATGTTCTATCGCTCTGACAAACGCGCGCCCGACCAGATGCGTCCGGTGAACATCGTTCCCGACTTCATCTCCACTGCCGAAGGTTCGGCGCTGATCGAGATCGGCAACACGCGCGTGATCTGCACCGCGTCCATCGAAGAATCCGTCCCTACGTTCCTGCGCAACCGCGGCAAGGGCTGGATCACCAGCGAGTACGCGATGATCCCGCGCGCCACGCTCACGCGCACGCCGCGCGAGGTGGTGAAAGGACGCGCCAGCGGCCGGACGCACGAGATCCAACGCCTGATCGGTCGCGCGCTGCGCGCCGTGACCGACCTCGATCGTCTCGGCGAGCGCACCATATGGATCGATTGCGACGTGATCCAGGCGGATGGCGGCACGCGCACCGCGTCCATCACCGGCGCGTTCATCGCCATGGGACTGGCGCTGCAGAAACTGGTGGAGGCGGGCACGCTGACGTCTGCCCCGGTGCGCGACTTCGTCGCCGCCACCAGCGTGGGCGTGGTCGAGGGCGAGGTGCTGCTCGACCTCGCGTATGAAGAAGATTCCCGCGCCGACGTGGACCTGAACCTGGTGATGACCGGGGGCAAGAAGATCGTGGAGATCCAGGCGACCGCGGAGCAGCATCCCTTCGACGACGCGCAGCTGAAGAAGATGATGGACTACGCGCGCGCCGGCATCGAGTCGCTGGTCACCAAGCAGCAGGCGGTGCTCAGCGGGCTGTTGTTGCGGCAGTAAGTTCGTCCTTGCGGACCTTGCCGCCCTAAGGAAATCATCCTCCGAGGAGATCGGCAGCCTGAATCACGTACTCCCGGCTCGTCCCTTCGATTACAATCCTTGCCGTCACGCGGCGGGACGCGCATCGTGCTCGTCTTTTTGCACTCGGCCCTGCGCACCGTTGCCGCTCTAGAGCGCATCCGACGTCCGCACAAATATCCGTAGAGATCTAACAGGAGAACTTTTAACAGGAGAACAGTCATGAAGCTTACTCCAGGAAAACTTGCCGGGATGAAGGCGGTGAGCAACGCGCGTGGTGTGATCGCGGCCGCCGCCATGGACCAGCGCGGCTCGCTGCAGAAATCCCTCGCCAAGGAAAAAGGCGGCGAGATCGGCGACCGCGAGATGGAAGAGTTCAAGTCGCTGGTGACGGAGGTGCTCACCAAGCACGCGTCCGCCATCTTGCTCGACCCGGAGTGGGGACTGCCGGCATCGAAAAAGCGCGCGAAGGATTCCGGCCTGCTGCTCGCCTACGAGAAGACGGGATATGACAAGACCGGTCCCGGCCGCCTGCCCGACTTGCTGGATAACTGGTCGGTGCGCCGATTGAAGGAAGCGGGCGCCGATTGCCTGAAGATCCTGCTGTATTACACGCCCTTCGACGGCGAGAAGATCAACGACATCAAGCATGCCTGGGTGGAACGCATCGGCGATGAATGCCGCGCCAACGACATCCCGTACTTCCTCGAGTTCGTGACGTATGAAGAAGGCGCGGACGAGAAGGGCCTCGACTTCGCCACGAAAAAGCCGCAAGCGGTGATCGGCGCGATGAAGGAGTTCACCAAAGACCGCTACGGCGTGGACGTGCTCAAGGTCGAGATCCCCATCAACATGAAGTTCGTCGAGGGCACCAAGGCCTTTGGCGGGGAGAAGGCCTACTCCCGGCAAGACGCGCTGAAGCTGTTCAAGGATGCGGCCGCGGTGACGACCAAGCCGTTCATCTATCTCTCGGCCGGCGTATCGAATGCGGAGTTCACCGAATCGCTGGAGCTGGCGGCGGAGTCGGGCGTGAAGTTCAATGGCGTGCTTTGCGGGCGCGCCACGTGGAAAGATGGCATCCCGGTCTACGCCAAGCAGGGCGCCGAAGCTTTCCGCAAGTGGCTGGAGAGTGAAGGCGTGAAGAACATCGAGAACGTGAACGCGCGGCTGAAGGCGGCTACACCGTGGTTCGAGATCTATGGCGTGAAGGAAGCGGCACTGGTGGGTGCGTAAGTCGGGCGCGTAAATCTATTTATTCCGGAGGAAGCAACATGAGGAAGCATGTGTTGTGGGTCCTGGTGCTCGCGCTGTGCGGCGTGGCGGTCGCGCAGGGCATGAAGAAGGGCGAGCACCCGATGGGCAGTCAGAAGATGGGCGGTCAGAAGATGGCGATGGCCGATCACAAGATCGTCCAGCCCAATGACATCCAGTGGGGCGATGCGCCTCCGGTACTGCCCGCGGGCGCGAAGATGGCCGTGATGCATGGCGATCCCGGGAAACCCGGTATCTTCATCATCCGGTTGAAGGCGCCGGATGGTTACCGGATCCCGCCGCACTGGCACCCGACCGCCGAACACGTGACGGTGATCTCGGGGAATTTCAGCGTCGGCATGGGCGACAAGATGGACGAGAGCTCGATGACGTCGCTCGGGCCCGGCGGATTCGTCAGCCTGAATGCGAAGTCACACCACTACGGCAAGACCAAGGGTGAGACGGTCCTCCAAGTGGGCGGGATGGGTC
>JALYLW010000033.1 GCA_030774055.1 Acidobacteriota bacterium | reverse complement strand
TCTCGGTACTCGGTACTCGCAACTCGGTACTCGCCGAGTTACTGATGCGCCGCGGGCGCGTCGCCCGTCGGCGGAGGCACCGGCAGCGCCGCCGCCTGCGTCTCGTCGGGCAGCGGCGTGGGCAGCGGCTTTTCCAGCGCGATGCGCAACACGTCGTCCATCGACTCCACGCAGTGCAGCTTCATCTGGTTGCGCAGGTTCTCCGGCACTTCGGCAAGATCTTTCTCGTTGTCCTTGGGCAGCAGGACTTCGAAGATGCCGGCACGATGCGCGGCGAGCAGCTTTTCTTTCAGGCCGCCGATGGGTAGCACCTTCCCGCGCAGCGTGATCTCGCCGGTCATGGCGACGTCGCGCCGCACCGCGATCTTGCTCAGCGCGCTGGCGATGGCGGTGGCGATGGTGATGCCGGCCGACGGCCCATCTTTCGGGATGGCGCCTTCGGGCACGTGCACGTGGATATCGAGGCTGCGATAGAAATCGCGCGGCAGGCCAAGCTGCGCGGCGCGCGATCGGACGTAGCTCACCGCCGCCTGCGCCGATTCCTGCATCACGTCGCCGAGTTTGCCGGTCAGCGTCAGCTTGCCTTTGCCCTCGACCACGGTGACTTCGGTCGAGAGGATGGACCCGCCGACTTCCGTCCACGCCAGCCCGGTGACCAGGCCGACCTCACTCTTCTCGTGCGCTTCGGTATCGCGGAATTTGGTGACGCCGAGGAAGTCGTGCACCTTCTCCGCGGTGACGGCGATCTTGTAATCCGCGCCTTCCTTGACGACCTTGCGCGCGACCTTGCGGCAGATGTTCCCGATCTCGCGCTCGAGGTTGCGGACGCCGGCCTCGCGCGTGTATCCCCGGATGATCTCCGCGATCGCCTCGTCGGTGAACTGGATGTTCTTCTCCGTGAGTCCGGCCGCGATGCGCTGCTTGCGGACGAGGAACTGCTTCGCGATCTCGATCTTTTCCGGCTCGGTGTAGCCGTGCAGACGCAGCACTTCCATGCGGTCCTGGAGCGCGGCGGGGACGGTGTGTATCACGTTCGCCGTCGCGACGAAGAAGACCTGCGAGAGGTCGTATTCCACGTCGAGATAGTGATCGACGAACATGAAATTCTGTTCCGGATCGAGCACTTCGAGCAGCGCCGCAGACGGATCGCCGCGGAAGTCCATCGACATCTTGTCGACTTCGTCCAGCATGAAGACCGGGTTCTTCGTCCCCGCCTTCTTCATCATCTGGATGATCTGGCCGGGAAGCGCGCCGATGTACGTCCTCCGATGCCCGCGTATCTCCGCCTCGTCGCGCACGCCACCCAGCGACATGCGGACAAACTTCCGACCTGTAGCTTTCGCGATCGACATGCCCAGCGAAGTCTTGCCCACGCCCGGAGGCCCCACGAAGCACAGGATGGACCCTTTCGGGTTCTTCACCAGCTGGCGCACGGCGAGGAACTCGAGGATGCGCTCCTTGATCTTCTCCAAGCCATAATGATCTTCGTTCAACACCTTCTCGGCGCGCTCGATGGAGCGGATCTCTTTCGACCGCTTCCTCCACGGCACCGCCAGCAGCCAGTCCAGGTAGTTGCGCGAGACGGTGGACTCCGCCGACATCGGCGGCATCGCCTCCAGCTTCTTCAACTCCTGCAGCGCTTTTTCGTGGACATCTTTCGGCATCCCCGACGAGTCCACCTTCTTTTTCAGCTCGTCCCACTCGCTCTTCTCGCCGCGCCCCAGCTCTTTCTGGATGGCCTTGATCTTCTCGTTGAGGTAATACTCTTTTTGCGCGCGCTCCATCTGCCGCTTCACTCGCGACTGGATGGTGCGGTCCATGTTCAGCTTCTCGATCTCGATGTCGAGCACGTCGGCAATGCGGTTCAGCCGGTCGCCGGGATCGAATATCTCGAGCAGCTCCTGCTTTTCTTCGATGGATAGCTGCAAGTTCGACGCGATGGTATCGGTCAGCTTCGACGGATCTTCCATGCGGACAGCCGCGATCATGGTCTCGTAATTCAGCGACTGGCAAAGCTTCACGTACTGTTCGAACAGCCCGGTAACGCGCTGCATCGCCGCCTCGACCGCAGGCGTTATCTCGGTGCCATACTTCGCCGTCCGGACGGTGGCCTGGAAGTAGCCTTCGGTGTCGACGACCTGCAGTATCTTGCCGCGCTCCACACCCTCGACCAGCACCTTGATGTTGCCGTCAGGCAGCTTGAGCGACTGCACGATGTTGACGATGGTCCCCACCTGGAATATCTCGGTGGGCTTGGGTTCGTCGACGGACGCGTCATGCTGCGTCGCCAGGAATATCTTCTTGTCGGCGGCGAGCGCCTCTTCGAGCGCGCGCACGCTGGATTCGCGGCCCACCACGAACGGCGTCATCATGTAAGGGAAGATGACCACGTCCCGGATCGGCATCATCGGGAGCTTCCGCGTCTCGAACTTTTCCTTGGTCGTGGTGGGTGTGGTCATTGGGTTTCTCCGGGGTCTCTAGCCACTAGCCACTAGTCACTAGCCACTGCTCGTAACCTACTACGTCTGTACCCAGCCCGCAACCGGGTGAAATCCTTATGAAATTAATGCTCTTGACACCGGGCTCGGCCAACGACCAAACACCAAAGACCAACGACCGCCTTTGAGCCACTAGCCACTAGCCACTAGCCACTGTCCACTGATCTCGCCGTCTACCTCGCTGCCGCAGGCTCCGCGCGCAGCAGAGCGAAGCGCCAAAGAAAGAGAGCGTTTGCGCGCACCGGTGTGCGTTCACGCGTGGCTTGCAACGCCGACTTTTGAAGCCTGTCCAGTGCCTTGGATCGCTGGCTTCAACACACCCGCGTCGAGCATGTGAAGGATCTCGATGATTGCGCGTTTGTAGTCGCTCTTCGCAAGTTCTTCTGGATTCGCTAAAGCCGGTTTTTCGGTCAGTTCCTTTAGGAGGTTGATGGCGTCCTGACGCTTTTCTGGTCTAAGAGCCCTTAGATTGTGGTCCCAGTAATTTCGCAGGTTATCCAAGTTTCGTATGGGTTGGCTTTCGACAATGCTTCCGAGACCAAGGGCCTTCGCAAGTCGACTACCCTCAGGGACATTCTTGCCGCCGCCGCCTTCCACAACTTCCTTATAGAGTTCGTTGACTAAACCCCAAAAGGCGTCTTGGTCAATTTCTTTCTTCCTGAACCTCTTTCTGAAAATCAGGTAGTCAAAGCTCGGGAATACACCCTCCTTCGTGTGTCCCGCGGCGATACTGTTGCGATTCAGTTGATACATTGCTAAGGCGAGATCATTCGCCGCTCTAAATACCTGCTCGTCCGCACCACTTCGATTCGGGAAATCGGGGCTATGGCCGAGCTGAATCAACCCGCTCATCTCATCGTCCGTTTCGCCAAATCCAGCCTCGGCGACTCTCTCAGTTCTGAGGTTGGCAAGCTCAGCGGCACTCTTCTGCGAGTAGTAGGAGTACAGACATTGGAAATACTTCTTGAGAGTTTCCTTGACCTCTTGTCGATTCTTGATCCAGCCAGGCGCCCGTTTTCCGGCTTCCACTCGAAGGATCCGACCGAAAACCCTCATAGTTGGAACAATGCCTACGTTTGAAAACATAAACTTCGCGTTTACTGACCCATGATCGGCACCCAACTCCTTCAGCACGGCGAACAGAGACCCAATCCATTGACTCAATAGCTTGCGTTTCTCAGATGCATCGCCCGCGCACTGCGCGACCAGACCGCCATCCTTGGTTATCAAGCCCAATCGTTTTACTTCCGTGCATATCGTCCTGAACGTGATTGGTCCTTTAGATTGGAGAGTAATGTTCGAAACGATTCCACGGAGCGTCCCCGCTTCAATGAGTCCCTCGATAACTTGGGCAATAATGGATAGAAAATAATTGCCGTCCGATTCGTCGTAAATCTCCGGGTACAGTTCCCAGAGCAGATTTTGGGGCACAGGCTTCTGCTTACTGTTGATGTCGACAAACATGCTTGCTGCATCCAAGGCCTCCGACTTCTTGTAAGCAATTACCTGAAGTATGTGCCGTTTGTCGGGCTCAACCTTCGTATACGCGTACAACCGATGCTGACCGTCGATCACCTGGATGGAGTTCGGCTTTGAGGGCAAGCGGAGCGTGCCAAGGCGGATGTCTTCATGGGCGTCCTCCTCCTTACCCGCAAAGTCAAAGTGCTCGCCAGCCGCCGGCTCAAATGCAACCACAATCGGCGTTGGAAACGTGTGGTACTGCTTCACGTATTTCGCGATGTTTGATAGGCGCTTCCCGTTCAGCATCCGTTGGTATCCCTTTGGCCCATCAAGCTCACGATGCGACACGAAGCTGCGAACGAGGAGGTCGTTCGGGGTAGCAGCGAACGAAAAGACGACGCGTCCCTTTCCGATTTTCATCCGCATAGCTGGGACGGAAATCTCTTCAGGTGAGACAAGTCTGGGGAATGTGCGCGCCCAGAACATTCGCTTGAGGCCCACGCCCGATTGCTTCTCGAGCGCCAGGAAATAATCGAGTCGTCGGTTATCTAATAACGCAATTCTTCTCTCTTTGACCTTAGCAAGGAGCGGAGCGCTTACCTTTTCCAGGTCCCGCACAATCAGCAGACACTCAAGGCGATCGACCTGGTACATCTCGCTCAAGGCATTCTTGAGTGCAGCTTTGACCTCCAAGACCCGCTCAAATCTGTGCAAGTGGAAAGCCGGGTCATCACTGTCGCTGCACTCCAATATGACCCCCCAATTGGGAAAGATTGCGAGTGCGTCTGGACTGGGAACAGCCTTCTGGATGAGAACCTTGGGATCTCGATCGAGTGTCATTAATGTGGGGCCAAGACTGTAAAGCAAACACCAAGCCTTATTCTCGAGCTTGACGCCGGGTCCGAGCTCTTCAGTCGTGGCTAATGAGTTCTTCCGCTCTTTGTATACGGACCGGCTCTTGACCTTCTTGGCGAGTTCAAGACTCTCTACCACTTCCACCATGTCGCAACCTCGAAGTCGGCGTTCTTGACCGCGGACAGTACCTCTGCTTGACTGCAGGATGCAATCAGAAAAGGGAGTATGGAGGTCCGTCACGGCCGAAAAACGGACACATTGTGCCACGCGAGAGAATCGGCAGCCGGCCGCAACTGCCGCAGCTCCGGCAGATTTATCTCCCGCCCGTGCATCGCGTAGTAATCATCCCCGTTATTGAACTCTTCCCGGATTTTGTTGCTCACTTCGACCTTGAACTCAGGCGTAACCGTGATGTATCCCCGATCAAAGAGCGTGTGAGTGTCCTCTCTTAGCAGCAGCCCGTTCGTAGGCGAGTGCGTTCCACCCTGCGCGAACGGTCTAATGTGCGCAGCTTCGAGGATATGAAGGATGTGCGACGACGATAGCGCACAGCTACGCCGATAACTGTCAGCCACCACCACCCGAAAAGCTCCCTGCCCCAGGCGGGGAAGACAGATCTGCGGCGTGCCGTATCGCTCCGTTTCTACCAGTACGGATTCATCCGGGATTGGCACCGGATTCGCCAAGCGATACTGCACCTCCTGCCATATCTCCGCGCCGCGCTGCTCCGTTGTGTCGTAGCCCTTCCCGCGAACAATGGGCTTCGACCAATCGGTCACCGGGATCCAGTCTGGCTCCGCAAAGAAGAATGGCTGCTGGAGAGCGATGCAGCCAACAACTTCCTCACCACCGATTCGCTCCGTCCCTTGGCGGTATTTCCAGACGCGCTCGCGCATCTCGTCGAACGACTGCGCTCCGTTCTTAGTCCCAAATGCTTCCCAAGCGAAACTGATCGGCAATTGGCTGAACGTGCTGAAGAATCCACCGCCGACGATGAAATTGCGCGGGCTGTGTAGCTTGAAAAGCAGTGGCTCGCCTGGGGCGAGGGCACGGAACTGCGTGTTGCCGGACGGCTGCCAGAAGTTCACTTCGTCCGGCTTTTGAGCGGATAAGCAGGTGAACCAATCAAAGTCCGTGATGGCGACGTAGAAGCGCACGCGGGAAGCACTGTAGTCCTTCGCGCTCCTGTGTCAAGATGAGCTGTTAATTTGTTCCGATTTCAGAACAAGACGGAGCAAAGGGTGGAGAAGTAGTGCCTACCACCGATACCCCCGGCCCGCCCCTCCACCGGAGACACTCCGTGCCTCCGTGTCTCCGTGGTGGGTGTTGATTTTCCAAAAATAACGCATCCCTGCGCCCGCTCCGCACATCCCTAACGGGAAATCCGCGCAAGCTGGAGGTTCTGATGAAGCGCAACACTCCTCGGGCCGCGTACCTGACAAGCTCCCTCCTCATCATCTTCTGTGGCGTGCTGGCGTTGTCGGCGCAGCAGCCCGCTTCGCAAACAACGTCCCAGCCGTCCAGTCAAAACAAGCAGCCCGCGCTGCGCATCGCCGATGAAGCCAGGCAGCAGGGCGTCGCGTTGCGTGGCGAGACCAGCTACATCCCTTCCATCGAGGGGGATTTCGTTACCGTGATGCGGAAGATGGAAGCGGCGAAGCCGGCGCTCGGAAAGCGCGCGGCGGCGCTGCTCGCCGAACGCTACGATCTGAGCAACCGCGCGGCCGCGGGCGTCACGATGAGCCGCGGCAAGGCGGTGCAAGAGGGCGTCCGGGTGAAGCTGCCGGCGGGCGTGACGTGGCAGCAGCTCGCGGCGATGTCCCCGGATGAGATCCGCCAGAAAGGCATTTTCCCGGCGGGCTTTCTGCCGCTGCCGCATCCCAACCACGACGAAGGTGGCATGCTGTTCCCGCAGTTCCAGATCGATGAGGTGAAAAAGCAGACGGCGCGCGACCTCACGCGCTTCGACCTCGATTTCGATATTCCCGATCACTTCCTGCCTGAGTTTCCCGCGCCCATCTTCCTGACGACGCGTCCTGATCTGGGTGACGTCTCGCAAGGGAAGCTGGTCACGCTCGACAATTTCTACGACTTGTTCAACGGCATCCTGAACCCCAAGCAGATCGATGGATTGCGCTTGCTCGTCTCGCCATTCGCGCAGCAGCAGTTCAACCTCACCGCTGACCGGCGCTCGGTGAAGCCCAGCCAAGGCGTAGCGTGCTTCGACTGCCATCAGAACGGCCACACCAACGGCGCCACGCATTTGGTGGGTGACATCCGGCCCCAGCACTTCCGCCACCGCATCGAGACGCCCTCGCTGCGTGGCGTGAACGTGCAGCGCCTGTTCGGCTCGCAACGCGGCCTGAAGACGGTGGAAGACTTCACCGAATTCGAGCAGCGCGCCGCTTATTTCGACGGCGATCCGGTGATCGCCACCAAAAAAGGCCTGAACATCCTGGACCGCGGCAGCCAGGTACACGACATGGCTGAGTTCCAGGAGCTGCTCGACTTTCCTCCGGCGCCGAAGCTGAACGTGCTGGGCACGCTGGACGAGACCCGAGCCACGCCAGCGGAGCTGCGCGGGCAAGCTGTCTTTTTCGGCAAAGGGAAGTGCAGCCAGTGCCACACGCCTCCGTATTACACCGACAACAACATGCACAACCTGCAAGCGGAGCGTTTCTATTCCGCGAAGATGATCAACGGCATGCTGGCCGCGGCGGACGGGCCCATCAAGACCTTCCCGCTGCGCGGCATCAAAGACTCCCCGCCGTACCTGCACGACGATCGCCTGCTCACACTCGAGGACACGGTGGAGTTCTTCAACGTGGTGCTGGGCACGAAGCTGACCGACCAGGAAAAACAAGACCTGGTCGCGTTCATGCGCGCGCTGTAGCAAAAATAAAAAGGGCCGGCGAGTGTGCCGGCCCTTTCTAAACGATTTTGACTACCCCGCCTTCTCCATCTGGGCAAGGGAGATATCGCGGTTGTCCACCATCTCCTGCGTCACCTCGAACTCCTTGATCTTCTTCTGGCTGGGGAGGTGATACATGAGGTTGAGCATGAGCTCTTCGAGGATCATGCGCAGGCCGCGCGCGCCGACTTTGCGGTTGAGCGCTTCCTTGGAGATGGCGCGCAGTGCTTCGGTGGAGAACTTGAGCTTCACGTTCTCGAACTCGAACAGGCGCTGGTACTGCTTGACGATGGCGTTCTTCGGCTTGGTGAGGATCTCGACCAGCGCGCTCTCGTCGAGGTCGTTGAGCACGCCGACGACAGGGAGGCGTCCGACGAACTCAGGGATGAGCCCGAACTTGATCAGGTCCTGCGGCTGCGCTTTCTGCAGCATCTCGGTATCGCGGCGATTCGGCGGGATCTCCTGCTCAGATTGCGGTTTGCCGTCGGCGCCGGTGCCGGGAGAGCGGAAGCCCATGGTCTTCTTGCCGACGCGGCGTCCGATGACTTTTTCGAGTCCGACGAAAGCGCCGCCGCAGATGAACAGGATGTTGGTGGTGTCGACGGGCGTGAACTCCTGGTGCGGATGCTTGCGTCCACCTTGCGGCGGGACGTTGGCGATGGTGCCTTCGAGGATCTTGAGCAGCGCCTGCTGCACGCCTTCGCCGGAGACGTCGCGCGTGATGGATGGGTTCTCGTCCTTGCGGCCGATCTTGTCGATCTCGTCGATGTAGATGATGCCGGTCTGAGCGCGGCCGACGTCACCGTCGGCGGCCTGGAGCAGCTTGAGGATGATGTTCTCGACGTCCTCGCCGACGTAGCCGGCCTCGGTCAGTGTGGTGGCGTCGACGATGGCGAAGGGGACGTCGAGCATCTTGGCGAGAGTTTGAGCGAGCAGCGTTTTGCCGGTGCCAGTCGGACCAATGAGCAGGATGTTCGACTTGGCCAGCTCGACGTCACTCGTGCGCTGGCGGTTCATGTGGATGCGCTTGTAGTGGTTGTAGACGGCGACGGCGAGCTTCTTCTTGGTCTGCTCCTGGCCGATGACGTACTCGTCGAGGAAGACCTTCACCTCGGGCGGCTTGGGAAGATGATTGGGCGCGGCGGCGGTATGCGTCTCGGCGCGATCGTCTTCGAGGATGGAGTTGCAGACCGCGACGCACTCGTCGCAAATGTAGGCCCGCGGATAATCGCTGGGCGAGGAGATGAGTTTGGCGACGGCGTCTTGCGATTTATGGCAGAACGAACAACGAAGTGCTTCGTCCGTACCTGTGCGGGTCTTCACTGTGAGCCCTCCCTACCTTAACCCGTTCCCGATCGCGTGCGCGTGCGGTGACTTCATCTGGGGGAGGAGATGATGTCGTCGACGATGCCGTACTCTTTGGACTGTTGCGCGTTCATGATGAAATCGCGCTCCACGTCCTTCTCTACTTTATCTAATTTCTGGCCGGTGTGCTTGGCTAATAGCTGATTTGTTATTTCCCGCATCCGGAGGATCTCGCGGGCGTGGATATCGATATCCGTCGCCTGCCCGCTCAGGCCGCCCATGGAAGGCTGATGGATGAGGATGCGCGAATTGGGAAGCGCAAAACGCTTCTTCGGCGCGCCGGCGCAGAGCAGCAGCGCGGCCATGGAGGCGGCTTGTCCGATGCAGATGGTGGTCACGTCGTTCTTGATGAACTGCATGGTGTCGTAGATGGCCATGCCGGCGGTGATGGAGCCGCCCGGAGAGTTGATGTAGAGCGAGACATCCTTTTCGGGATCTTCGGCGGCGAGGAAAAGCATCTGCGCGATGATCAGGTTGGCGATCATGTCATCCACGGGCGTGCCGAGGAAGATGATGTTGTCGCGGAGCAGGCGGGAGTAGATGTCGTACGCGCGCTCACCACGGCTGGTCTGCTCGATGACCATGGGGACCAGTGCCATTGGAATCTCCTAAGTTGCCTACACCTCTCCCCGACGGGCTGGGCCTGTGGGGGAGTGAAAAAAGTGCGCGCCGCTGCTTACTCTGCAACCCTACGCGGAACGGTGCAAAAGGAATTCGAGTGCTTTTTCGTTGCGGATCCTGTCACGGATTCTATCCAGCGCACCTTCCTTGGTCAAACGCGCGCGGATGGTCTCCGTGGGCTGCTGGGCCTGGGACGCGATGATGGTGATCTCTTTGTCCACGTCTTCGTCGGAGACTTCGATCTTCTCCTGGTCGGCGATCTTGTCGAGGATGAGTGAAGCCTTCACCTCGCGCACGGCGGCGTCGCGCTGCGCGGTGCGCAGGCGGGTGAAATCGAGCTTGCGCATGTCTTCGGTGCGCATCCCCTGGGCGGCCAGAGCACGGAGGCCCCGTTCCAGGCGCGCGTCCACGGCGCGCTCGACCATGGAGTCTGGCACGGGGAAATCGTTCTTCGCGACCAGTTCCTCGATGAGCTTTTCCTTCACATGGTGCTCGGCCTGGTGCTGCTTCTCGTGTTCCATGTTCTCGCGGATCTGCTTGCGCAGGGCGTCCACGGAAGTGAAGTTGCCCACCTCTTTGGCGAAGTCGTCGTTCAACTCGGGCGTCTGCTTCTGCTTCACCGACTTGACCTTCACGTGATAGCTGACGGTCTTGCCGGCCAGGCGCTCGTCGCCGAAATCCTCGGCATACGTCACGTCGAAGGAGCGCTCGTCGCCGGCAAGCGCCCCGGTGAGATGCTGGGAGAATTCCTTCACCGTGTTCTCGCCCCCGACCTCGACCAGGACTTCGTCCACGCTGATGGGCTGGGTTGCGGGCTGGGTTGCGGGCTCGGTTGCGGGCTGGTTTGCGGCCTTTGTTGCGGACACTGTTTCGGACTCTGTTGCGGGCTCTGTTTCGGACTTGCTCTCGGACGTCGCGTCGGTCGCAGGCGCTTCAGGCTGCGCGGCCTCCTTGGGCGTGCCGCTGAAGCTGATCTCGGCGAAATCGCCGGCGGCGATGGCGCGGTCGTCGAGCGTCTGGTAAGTCGCGGCTTGTTGGCGGAGCTGGTTCAGGGCGGCGTTCACTTCGGCTTCGGTGACGTTCGTGTCCGGCTTCTCGGGACGGATCTCCTGATAGCCCGAGACTTCGATGTCGGGAAGCACCTCAAATGCTGCCTTGAACTGGAGGGGCTGGCCTTCTTCCATCTTCAAATCAGTGACGTGCGGCTGCGAAACGGGCTGCAGCTTCTGCTTCTCGACCTCGGCGCGGAAGGCGCGCGGGATGAGCGCCTCGACCACTTCGCTCTTGATCTCTTCGGCGAAGCGGCTGCGCACCACGCCCGCCGGGACCTTGCCCTTGCGGAAGCCGGGGATACGAGCCAGCTTGGAGTATTTCTGGATGACGGATTCGGTCTCGCGGCGAACGTCTTCCGCGGGGATCTCGATGGAGAGCTCGCGCTGGCAGGCGTTCGGAGCAGCGGGCGTGTCGGTCTCAGGTGAACTCAAGTGGACTTCCTCAGGTGGGCGTTCGGACCACAGCTCAACCTTATGACTATAAGGTTGGGGATGGAGCAGGGTCAAACGGCTTAGGCTCGGCGGCGAGCGCTGGTGAGGACGAGCGAGACGTTCGCAGATCCTCCGCTCGGGCGCTTCGCGCCCCCGACTAAAGTCGGGGGTCTACCGAGCCACTCGCGAAGGATGACATCATCGTGGAATTAGAATGGAGCTAATGCAACCGGCGTGGCTCCTCCAACTGAATCAGGAGATCGTGGCGTGCGAGCGGTGTCCGCGGCTGCGCGAACACTGCGCGACGGTCGCGCGCGAGAAGCGGCGGGCTTATCGCGACCAGGAGTATTGGGGCAAGCCGGTGCCGGCGTTCGGCGATCCGGAGGCGCGTGTGCTGATACTTGGATTAGCGCCGGGCGCGCATGGGTCGAACCGGACGGGGCGTCCGTTCACCGGCGATGGCTCGGGATACTTCATGTATCCGGTGCTGCACGAGACCGGATTCGCGTCGCAGGCGGAGGCGGTGCGGCGCGATGATGGGATGAAGCTCACCGGCGCGTGGATCACGTCCGTCGGCCGCTGCGCGCCGCCGGCCAACAAGCCCACGACGGAAGAGTTGGCGAACTGCGCCCCGTTCCTCGATCGTGAACTTGCCGGGTTGAAGCAAGTCCGCGTGGTGGTGGCGCTGGGGAAGATCGCGTTCGACGGATATCTAGCGCATCTCAAGCGGCGCGCCTTCAAATTCCGCAAAGCTGATTATGCTTTCAGGCACGGAGCGAAGTATCAGATGCCGGATGGGAAGACCTTGCTGTGTTCCTTTCATCCCTCGATGCAGAACACGAACACGGGGAAGTTGACGCGGGCGATGTTCGTGAAGGTGTTCGAGGCGGCGCGGGAACTGGCCCAGAACCCACCACGGAGGCACGGAGTCACGGAGAAGGGCAGGGGCTAGGACGAGGCGCGGGAAGGAAACACGCAAGTTGGGCCAAGGATTTCCGTTCGGTCAACCAGCTCTTCGCGTCCTCGATCGGTCGGGGATAGGCCCTTGGCCTCCCACCCTTTGCTCCGCCATAACCCCGGCTCCGCAAAGGATGGGGCACCCGAGCCTTCGCTCTTATCGAGGGCCACCCGCCCAGTGAGCAGGATCAGAGCCGTATCAAGCCCCGGCGTGATTGTCAAAACCCCAGCCGCAAGTGTGAATGCTATAAGCGCGTGTCCCGACACTCATAAGATTACCTAAGAGAATCAACCGAATTCGGGTCCGAGCACCGCACCCATCAGATTCGGCATGCCCCGGTGGTCATTCCGCCCTCGATACATCCGCGTCAGAGGACGCGAAAACGTGAACCCACGGGATTTCACTAATGGCAGCGACCATTTCGTTTCCTCCACGCAATCGACGAACACCCTTCGGCGTGACTCCTGCAGGAATCTATCCAAGAGCGTCGCCGCCGTTCCCTCGCTGATCGCGACCCACGGGCCGAGCTGATCCGCTAGAGAACCGTGTCGACCGAACGTGTAGCCTTGGATCTCTGAACCTCGACGCGAGACCAAAGCAAGCTCCGGCGCTGCTTCTCTCAACCAAGCCAAGAGCATGCTCCTGTCGATGCCGAAAACATCGCGATCTAGCGAAAAGACATCTTTCAAATCAACGGGCTCGCCATTAACCGCCCGCTCATGAGTGGCACGCGTGAGCGCCCAGCGCTCGACCTGATATTCAGGAATAAACCCTAGCTTCTCGTACAGCGGTCTGCCGGCCGGGGTGGCATCGAGTTTGATTGACGCGACTCTCTTCCCATCGAGATGAGCGATCGCTCGTTCTAGCAGCCCAGTACCGATCCCGTGTCCTCGGTGGGCCGAATCCACTAAGACCATGCCCACCCAAGAAACCTTTCCCTCGTAAGTAATCGTCGTGACGGTGCCCACAACGGTGTCGTCAAGCAATGCAACGAAACACCCTTCGGGACCTGCAGCAAGCAATCGGTGCCAATCCGCGTCGGTCTGGTTCCACCCTGCCTCGTCCTTCATCCGCATCGCCGCCGGGATGTCAGCCTGCGTCATCGCGCGCATTCGCTCATTCACGACGAATACTCCTATCGAGTCGCGGCACAGGAATTATGGACGCCATCCCAGCGGAGAAATGTTTGGGGGACTTTGATTCCTGGTGCGTCACGTCATGCGAATTCCTGCGCGATGCCACGGGTTTTGTCTTAGCCGGGTGCCCCACACAAGCTGGTTTTGCTTGTGTGGGAGCGAGAATCTTCTGGGAGAAGGATCTTGTCAAGCTCCTCTTTTCATCGATTTCCCGCTAACTTGAGCCGGTTTACGGGGCGGGTGGCCCACCCTTTCTCTGAGCGAGGGTATATCGTGGCCCGAATCGAAACTGCGGGTGCCCCATCCTTTGCGGAGCAGGTTCATCGCGGAGCAAAGGGTGGGAGCGAAAATCTAGTCTGGAATATCCGAAGGCTTTTCATCTCCGAACGATCCCGAAGGACTCGCGGAGATAGTCCTAGGCCTCCCACCCATTGCTCCGCCAAACCCCGGCTCCGCAAAGGATGGGGCACCCGAGATCTCGGGTGGGCCACCCGCCGTTACGAGAGAAATGGTGGGGCCGCCCGCAGGCGATTGTCTCAAGCAGATCGGCGGAACGCGGAGGTCTTCTTGCTGCGATTGGACCGCTGACTTTTGGCGGCGTTCAATCTCTTGCGATGGCGCGAAGGCTGAATCAACACCTCCGCCGGGATCTCAAACCGGGTGTGAAGTTTACGAATCATGTTTAGAGACAACTGGCGATCGCCCCGCATCACCTCATACACCCTGGTCCGCTGACCTATAACGCCGATCAAGGAACGGTAGTCTTTGCCCTCTTGCTCGAGGCGAAACTTGATCGCATCAATCGGCTTCGGAAGATCGATTGCGTAGTGCTCCCTCTCGTACCCCTCGAGCAAAGGCACGAGCACGTCCAACTCGTCGCCCTCAGCCGTGCCCGAGGCCGAACCCCAAAGGGCTTCCACTCGACGAAGCGCTTCGTCGTAGTCTGACTCACTTCTGATCGGCTTTATCTCCATATTTCACCGTCTTGGCGTCGATCTCATCGTATTGCTGGTGAGTTCCCAGCCACTTTATGAATACTATGTGCCTCCCATAGTCAATGGCGACCACAAGCCGATAGCCGTTGCCCTTAATGTTGAAAACTACGCGATCATCCCCAACGATACTGGCGTTGCCATAGCTGTTTTTCACGTCGGCAGGCGTGCTCCAAGTCGCCGCATCTGCCTCGTGAAACCACGAATCCAATGCGGCCTTCACCGCCTTGGAATCCTTACTGCCCCGCAAAGACTCAGTGAACTCAATAAGAGTCCGACGCGCAATCACTCTCACGGACAGCATCGTACAGGATGGACCCATGATACACGTTGTACCCAAAATGGGTACAAAGAAAATCTCGGATCCCAGATGTCCGCTGGTCGCTCTACCATCGTTCGCGGGCGGGGTCGCCTGCCTCCTCACCAGCAAGACTCAGGCCTTTGCGGACCTGGTCGCGGGTGGGGCGTCGATTACTTCGCGGACTTTGCGTGCCAGCGATTCGTTAGTGAAGGGTTTTTGCAGGAACGAGCTGCCGGCGGTGAGCACGCCGTGATGGACGATGGCTTCGTCCGTGTATCCCGACATATATAAGACGCGCATCTCGGGGCGGATCCCCAGCAAGCGCTGCGCCAGTTCGGTCCCGCTCATCTGGGTGAGGACGACGTCGGTGAGCAGCAGCGCGATCTTGCCGTCGTGGCGTTCGCAGAGCAGCAGCGCTTCGCCACCTTCGCGCGCCTGCAACACGGTGTAGCCGCTGCGATGCAGCACCTGGCGGATGAGAGCGCGCACGCCGTCTTCATCCTCGACCAGCAGCACGGTCTCGTGGCCGCGGTGCGGATCGGCGGCGATGGCGGGCCGGATGATCTCAGCGGCGGCGTCCACGCGCGGCAGGTAGACCTTGAAGCTGGTGCCGATGCCGATCTCGCTGTATGCCCAGATGTAGCCGCCCGACTGTTTCACGATGCCGTAGACGGTGGAGAGGCCGAGGCCGGTACCTTTACCCGATTCCTTGGTGGTGAAGAAAGGCTCGAAGACGTGCGAGAGCGTGACCTGGTCCATACCCACGCCGCTGTCGGAGACGGCGAGCATCACGTAGTTGCCGGGCTTCACGGTGGCGTGTTCGCGGGCGTAGCCCTCGTCGAGTGTGACGTTCACGGTCTCGACCGTCAGCTTGCCGCCCTTGGGCATGGCATCGCGCGCGTTGACGGCAAGGTTCATGATGACCTGCTCGATCTGTCCGGGATCGGCGCGCACCGAACCGATCTTCTGGTCGAGCACGGCGAACAGGTCGATGTCTTCGCCGAGCAGGCGCTTGAGCAGCTTGTCCATGTTGCTGACGACGGCGTTCAGGTCGATGACCTTGGGCGCCAGCACCTGCTGGCGGCTGAAGGCGAGCAACTGGCGGGTGAGCGCGGCGGCACGATCGGCGGCGCGCTCGACCTCCTCCACCTCGGCGCGCATGGGGTCGGCGGGGGAGAGCTGGTCGAGCATGAGTTCGCTGTATCCCTTGATGACGGTGAGCAGGTTGTTGAAGTCGTGGGCCACGCCGCCGGCGAGGCGGCCGACGGCTTCCATCTTCTGCGACTGGCGAAGTTGCTCTTCAAGGCCCTGCCGCTCGGTCACGTCTTCCGCGATCATCTCGAAAGCTTCGGCGACGCCCTGCGGGCTGAGGATGGCGCGTCCACTCAGCCGCACGATGATGGAAGTTCCATCCTTCTTCTTCCAGCGCACCTGCTCGCTATCCACCGTGGTGCTGGCGGCGTACTCGCGGATGAGCCGCATGCGATCTTCGGGATCGTCGTAGACATCGCGCGCCAGCGAGACGCCGAGCAGCTCGCCGGTGGAGCCGTAACCCAGCATCTGGACGAGCGCAGGATTCACGTCGAGGAAGCGGTCTTCCACGCTCGAGCGGTAGATGCCGTAGACGGCGCTCTGCACCTGCGAACGATAGCGCGCTTCCGAGATCCGCAGCGCTTCCTGGTTGCGCTTGTGCTCGATGGCGGAGGCGACGTTTTGCGAGACGAAAGTAAGGATCTCCTTATCCTTCTCGGTGAAGCGGACTTTGTCGTCGTAGCTTTGCAGCACCAGCACACCGAAGGTATGAGCGCCGTTCTTGAGCGGGACGCCGAGCCAGTCCACCGAATCCACGCCCACGGCCTGGACCTCGCCGCGGCGCAACAGGGCATGGAAGACTTCAGGCGTAGCGAGCAGCGGCTGTCCGGTGCGCAGCACGTACTCGGTGAGTCCCTGGCCGGCGGGGACGGACGCGGTGGGCTCGGGGAAGTCGTCGATCTCGTCGACGGCATACGGGAAAGTGATGGTGTGGCTGGCGGCATCATGCAGCGCGATGTAGAAGTTGCCCGCGTACATGAGCTCGCCGACGATGCGGTGGATCTCGCGATAAAGCTCACTCAGATCGCCCACGGTAGAGGCCTTGTCGGCGATGCGATAGAGCGCGGCTTGCAGCGCTTCGGCGCGCTTGCGCTCGCTGATGTCCACGGCGGTGGCGAGGATGGCGCGCTCGCCCCCGAACATCACGGTGCCGGCGGAAAAATCGAGCCAGCGCTCCTCGCCGCTCTTGGTGACCATCTTGAACTCGTAGGCGCTGGGAGCGTCTTCGCCGCGCAGGCGGGCGGCGGCACGCTGTTTCAGGACGGCGCGAAACTCGGGATGCACCAGGTCGAACGGGTGCATCTGCATGAACTCTTCGCGCGAGTAGCCGGAGATCTGCTCGGTGGCACGGTTGACGTAGAGGAAGCGCTCGGCGTTGTGGATGTAAATGCCGGTGCCGGCGGATTCGGCCACCGCGCGGAACTTGGCCTCGCTCTCGCGCATCGCGTCCTGGCTGCGGCGGCTCTCGATGGCGCTGGCGATCCGCCGTGAGACGAAGGTGAGGATCTCCTTCTCCTGCTCGCCATAGCGGATGTTGGGCTCGTAGGTCTGGAGCGCGAGCACGCCGAAAGTGGTGTCGCCATTCTTGAGCGGCACGCCCATCCAGTCGAGTGAGGGAGCGCCCACGCGGTCGACGTCGCCGCGCTGTACCAGTTCTTCCAGCATCTCCGGCGTGGCGAGCAGCGGCTGGCCGGAACGCAACACGTATTCGGTGAGCGCGCGGCGTCCCTTGCGCGGCTGCGGCGGCGGATCGACTTCGTCCACGAAATAAGGAAAGCTGACCATGCCGGTGGCGGCGTCGGCGAGGGCGATGTAGCAATTGCGCGCGTACATCAGCTCACTGAGGATGGCGTGGATCTTGGGGTAGAGCGCGTCAAGATCCTCGGCGGAGCTGGCCGTCTCGGCGATGCGATAGAGCGCGGATTGCAGCCGGTCGGCGTGGCGACGCTCGGTGATGTTGCGCGCATTCACGATCAGCCCAGTGACCTTCTCGCCCTCGAGCAGGCGATTGCTCACACATTCAAAGGTGCGCCAGCTGCCATCGGCGTGGCGGACGCGCAATTCGACCGCGGGACTGCCTTCGGGATCGTGCAGTCCCAACTCGAAGGCTTGGAGCGCGGCGGCGCGGTCCTCGGGATGGATGAAGTCGAAGACGTTCTTGGCGGAGAGCATCTCGGGCAGCGCGCCGATCTGGCGTTCGGTGGAAGGGCTGGCGTAGTGGACGGTGCCGTCGGGATCGAGCACGACGATGACGTCGGATGAGCTTTGGATGAGCGAGCGGAAGCGCTGCTCGCTCTGCGCCAGCGCGCGCTCGGCCTGCTTCTGCTCGGTGATGTCGCGATAGATGGCGTAGACGGCGACCTGTCCGCCACCGACGTTGATAGGGGTGCCGAGGATGGAGACCTCGACCATGGAACCGTCTTTGCGGCGACGGCGGGTATCGAGTGCGGCCATGCGTCCGCGCAGCACTCTGTTGCTCACCTCAGTGGCCTCGGCGAAGAGCTCGGGCGGCACGATGAGCTCGTCGATGCGCTTGCCCAGCGCTTCCTCAGCGGTGTAGCCGAAGGTGCGAACGAACTCGCGATTCACGCGGATGACGTTGGCATCGTTATCGAGCACCACGATGGCTTCGGGAGCGCTCTCGAAGAGCTGCTCGAGATATGCCTTCTGCACCTGCAGGTTCGATTCCACCGCCTTGCGCTCGGTGATGTCGACCATGGTGCCTTCGAGCACGGCGGAACGCCCATCTGGCGACTTGACGACGTTCATGTTCTCCAGGCACCACACGGGCGCGCCGTCTTTGCGCTTCAGCTTGATCTCGAAGGCGGTGAGCGAGCCCGCGCGCAGCAAGGTCTCCATCAACCGGTCACGCTCTTTGGGATCGAAGAAAAGCTCGTTGGTGGAGTGGCCGAGCATGGCTTCGCGCGACTCGTAGCCGAAGATGCGGGCGAAAGCGAGGTTGCAATCGAGCAGGTGCCCCTCGATGGTGGAGCGATAGACGCCGGCAAGATTGCGCTCGAACGCGAGACGATGCCATTCCTCCGACTCGCGCAGTGCTTCCTGATTGCGCTTCTGCTCGATGGCGCCGGCGAGCTGCTGCGAGACGAAGGTGAACACCGCCTGCTCGCGCGCGCCGAAACGCTGCTGTTGCTCGTAGCTCTGGATGACGAGGGCGCCGTAGGTGGAGTCGCCGGACTTGAGCGGCACGCCCATCCAGTCCTGCGAGAAGGTGCCGACGAGCGTGATCTCGCCGCGGTTGTGCAGTTGCTGGAACGTCTCCGGCGTGACCAGCAAGGGCTTGCCGGTGCGGATCACGTAGTCGGTGAGTCCCTTGCCCAGCGGACGCGGCGCGGGCATGGGATCGAACTCGTCCACGAAGTAAGGGAAGCTGAGGCTGTCTTTGGCGGCGTCGTACACGGCGATGTAACAATTGCGCGCGTACATCAGCTCGCCCAGGATCTTGTGGATGGAAGCATAGAACGCGGGCAGGTCTTCGGCGGAGCTGGCCGTCTCGGCGATGCGGTAGAGCGCCTGCTGCAACTGCTCGGCCTGCTTGCGCTCCGTGATGTCAAAAGCGATGCCGAGCACGGAAGGCTGGCCGTCGAAGTTGATGAGCTTGGCGGTGAGATCGACCCAGCGCTCGGAACCGTCCTTGGGGAGGATGCGCAGCTCGTAGCGGCTGGTCTCAAGCTCGCCGCGCTGGCGCGCGGCGGCACGCTCGATGATGTACTTGCGGAACTCAGGATGTACCAGATCGTAGAAGCGGATCTGGTAGAGCTCGGGAAGACTGTAGCCGGTGATGACTTCGGCGGCCGGATTGCCGTACACGAAATTATCTTCCCGATAGATGAAGATGGCGCAGGGAGCGGTCTCGGCGACGGCTTGGAACTTGCTGTCGGCGTCGCGAACGCTGAGCGCGGCCGTCACCTGCTCCGCCACAGCAAGGGCTGACGCTCGCTGCGGTGGAGCGGAACTTTTCTTTTCCGCCATCGGGTCCGGGTGCTCCTGATGCGCAGCCCGTGGGAGCGCGCATCTCGAGGGGGAGCGAGCAACTTATACTCCATTCCCCGAGAGGGAAAAAGAGCAAAGTGGGAATCAGGCACCGGAGCGGGCAGGCTGCGGCACCATGGTCACTGCGCCAGTGGGTGGCTTCCGACGCTCCAATCGAGCAGCACGATCTTCCAGCCACCGTTGCGGCGCTCCAGCACGTATGCCGACCAGACCACGATCTCGGTCTTCGCGCCGCGGCGTACCGTTTGCATCGTCGTTTTGCTGTAGGCCCAAGCCATGTCGCCCTTGACCGTGGTTTTGATGAGCTCAGTCTTTGAAGGTAGGGCCGGCTCCCGCATCTCGGGAACGAGATGGTGATCGCGGAAGTCTGTCCAGCCATCGTTGCGCCCACCATTCTCGAGCACGACGATGTCGTTGGCGACGACCTTCTCGATGAGGGCGAGCTTGCGTTCGCGCAGTCCCTGCTCAAAGGTGGCGATGGTGTACCTGGCGACGGCGTCTGGCGGCTGCTGCGCTGCCATCGGGTGCCCGAGGGCAAGAAGCAGAATCGCGGCGATCGTGCGAATCAACCTGTCCATCATCGTGATCCCTCCTGTGCGTCCTGCTACTTGCGAATGAGCCCTTCGCCGGTGCGTGGCGCTGTCGCACCGAGATAACGCGCCGCTAGCTTCCAATCCCTACCGGTCCTGTGCCACACGTCCACGGCGAGACGGGCGTTGCCGCTAGGCGAGGATGTGCAGACGAAGCTGATCACCGCCGTGTCACCGAACAACCGCGGCATGAGCTGCTCGACGGCGCACGCGACAGCAGAGCCATGCGCAGCGTTCCCCAGGAAGTCGTCGCGCAAGGTGAGTTCCGCCGGGCGACCGCTCTCGCGCAGCTCGAAATCTTTTGCCAGCAGCGTATCCAACCCGCTGCGGTCGCGCGCCCGGAGGGCATTATTCAGGCGGCCTTCCAGCTTTCCGAATCGGTCGGCGGCGAGTGTAGGCATGCCAGTAGAGGTCACTTGTCCCAGAAGAGCGGCCGGGGCAACAAAAAAGACCGCGCACGTAAAGGCGATCAGACTCGAATGGATCGACGGTCGCATCGGAAAACCTCACTCGAGACACGATTCTACAGCGCAGGGAAAAGAAAAAGGCCGCGCCCGGAAGCGCGGCCTGTAATGATCGAGGGCTACTCCTGATTCGGGTTGCCGCGGGGCTCGGCCCAGGTTACGTGCGTAACGACCTTGTTGCCGCCGCCGAAGTCCTGCACGTATTGAGACTCACGCCCATTGGCAGACTGGCGGACCAATTGTCCCCAGTTCTTCGCGTCGCCCATGTCGATGCTGTTCATCGCGGGAGGCATCTTCACCGTCTGCCCGACCGTCGTGGTGCTATCGAGGTGCGAGTAGATGATCGCGAGCTCGTCGTAGTCGTGCTTGTTGGGGTACTGGTTCGAGCTCGGGTCGTTGGTGTAGTCCATACAGGTGCCGAGGTTCGGATTGTCGAATGTGGTGTCCTGATGGTCGAGGCCGATGGTGTGACCGACCTCCTGGCAGGAGACCAGATTGCGCCACGCCGGCGTGTTGTAAGTGGCGGTATTGAAGTAGGTGTCGTTCAGCTTCACCGTGCCCTGCGTGATGTGCGTGCCGCCGGTGATCCAGATCTGTGCAACACCCAGCCAGCCCGTATTGCCGTAGGTCGAGTTGCAGACCTCGACGCGTCCGCTCGTCGGACGGCAATTACGCGAATTCGCTCCGCCGGTCACCTTCGTCATGTCGAGGACGGTGGAAGCGCTCCAATCGGAGATGGTGGTGTTCAGATAGCTATCCCAGGCGGCGCTGACGTTGTCGCCGACCTTGAGGTTGAACGGGTTGCTTGTGCGTGCCCAGTGATAGCCGCCCCAGGAATGGGTTGCGTAGAGAGCTGCCGGCACCGCCACGATGGCGATGAGCAGCACAACGACTAAAGAACGTCGAAACATTCGGTTTTCCTCCGAGATTTGGAAATGGTGCGAGCCGTACGCCGGTTCCTTACAACCCCACGTGCAGGAACCCGAGAGTGTGAAGGATGGTATGTCGCTGCTGGTTTGCCGTCAAGGAAACACGAAAGAAAAATCCAGTGGGCCTTAAGAGCACCACGGCGCCGCTTACACACGGTCAGTGGTGCTCGTGACCGGCAGGGTGATCATGACGATCATCCGCTGCGAAGTGGTGGTGTTCCCCGGAGGCGCCGACGGCGTCAATGTGCACGGTGGCGCGCGCGAGGAAGTTCAAGTGCTGGAGGAGCTGCTGATGCACTGCGGTCGCGATCCCATGGGCTTCGGCAACGGTCTTCTCCGGCGCGACCGCGAGATTCAACTCCGCCAGAAGCTGATGACCGAGCCAGCGGGCGCGCACCTCCGTGACCTCCTGCACGCCCTCCACGTGACGCGCCGCATGCCGCAGCTCCTCGAGCACGTGCGGGTCTACGCCGTCCAGGGCGCGCACCAGGACTTCCTTCGCGCTCTGCCACACGATCACTAGGATCGCGGCCGTGATCAGCAGGCCGATGATCGGGTCGGCCTTCGGATACCCGAAGTGGACGCCCAGAGCGCCGACCAGCACTGCCAGGCTGGTCCATCCGTCGGTGCGAGCGTGATAGCCGTCCGCGATGAGGGCTGCGCTTCCGATCGCTTTGCCGACCTTGATGCGGAAGATCGCGACCCATTCATTGCCGGCAAATCCGATGACGGAAGCGGCGATCACTGCGCCAAGGTGCGTAACCGGCTCAGGATGGACCAAGCGCCTCACCGATTCATATCCCGCCACCACAGCGCTCGCCAGGATGATGAGCACGACCATAATGCCGGCGAAGTCCTCGAAGCGGCCGTAGCCGTAACTGAAACGCTCGGTCGGCTTTTTCTTCGCGAACAGGAACGCTATCCCGAGAGGAATGGCAGTGCCTGCATCACCGAAATTGTGGATCGTGTCGGCCAGCAGTCCGATGCTGTTCGAGAGCAGCACGATGGCCAACTGGAACGCGGCGGCGGTGAATAGGATCACGAATGACCACTTGACCGCCCAGATGCCGCGGTCGGAGGCAGCGATCGAAGGGTCGATGCCGGCATGACTGTGGCCATGGGGTCCGCCGCGGCCGTGTTCGCGGGCTTCGGGCGCATGGTGCGGGCGCTCGTCCGCGTGGTCGTGTGCGTGGTCGCCGTGGGAGTGAGACCCGGATTTGCTCATGAGAGCAGCCATCCTTCGGGAGTGAGGAAATGAAGATCGCTGGCGTGCCGCGATTATCGCACGCAGCCCACAGCAGGCGCGCCCCGCGATATACTTCTGAGTCTCTGCCGTACTGACCTTTGCCAAGTGAGGCCAGCGTGCGCCAACGAACGTTCTTCCTTACGGTTGCAGTCCTGTTCCTGATTGTCGCGCTTGCAGGGGCGCAGACCCAAACCTCTACCATCAGCGGAATCGTGACCGACGCGCAGGGCACAGCCGTCGCGGGCGCGAAGGTCGCGTTGCGGGCGCACGGCACTGACCGCATGACCACCACCACCGACAGCAGCGGCCACTTCGAATTCGCCGCCGTCGAGGCCGGCAAGTGGGAGATCCATGTGGAGTCTCCGCGCCTGATGCCGGTCGAGTATGAACTCACGGTGAAGGCGGGCGCACCGCTGCAAGTGGAGATTGTGCAGCCCGACCGGCGCACCATCGAGCAGCGGGTGGAGGTGACCGCGACACGGCTGCCGGAGGATCCGGATCTGGTCCCGGCGCCGATCGAAGTGTTCAGCGGCGACGAGCTACGGGCGCGCGGCGCGCGCGACTTGAGCGGCGCGCTGGCGCTCGCCACCGGAGTGGCCATCGCCTCCGGCGGCGATGGCGGGCCGGCGAGCGCGGTGCCGGAATTCTGGGGACTGAAGGAGTTTGACGCCTTCCTGCTGCTGGTGGACGGTGTGCCGTGGGGAGGCGCGTTCAATCCCGCGCTCACCGCGCTCAACTTCAGCGACGTGGAGCGCGTGGAAGTGATGCGCGGACCGGCAGCGGTGACCTACGGCGCCACCTCGTTCGTGGGCGTGATCAACGTGGTGCACCAGTCTCCCGACTCAGCGGAGCGCAGCCTCACGCTGCGGGGCGGCAGTCACGGCAGCGGCGGAGGCAGCTTCTCCACCCCGCTGCCGCTGTGGGGCGAGTGGAAGTCGCGGCTGACGATCGAGGGCGAGCGCGAAGGCTTCAGCGACGAGCGCACGTCGTTCGTCCGGAGCCACGCGTTGTGGCGCATCCAGCGCAAGTGGGACGCCGAGCATCGTTTCTGGATCACGGGAGACTTGAACTGGCTCGATCAGGATCCGGCCAGCCCGCGCGTGCGCGATGGAGCGGCGCTCTCACCGCTCACGCCGGTGGACTCGAACTACAACCCCGCGGGCGCGTTCCTGAACGACCATCGCGGCACGGTGATGGTTGGGTTCGACCGTCCCGCCGGCCAGGATTGGCACTGGTACATGACCGGCTCGGTCTCGCACGCGCGGCAAGAAGGCTTCCGCGGCTTCCTGCTCGAGCTCGACAACGTGCCCGACAATGCGCACGGGGTGCGCGAGAACATCCAGCTCACCGACGTTTACTTTGACACGCACTGGACGCGGCGCTTCCCGCGCGGCGTCACCTTCATCTTCGGGACCGATTATCTGCACGGCAGCGGCAACGCGCAGGGCGCGGACTTCGATTACACCGTGCCGCTGAGCGCAGCGAAGACGCTCGTGCCGCAGCCCGCCGGCCTCGACTTCCACATCGACGATCGCCGCGACTTCTTCGGACCGTACGCTTCGATGGAGTGGAGTCCGTTCGAGCGCCTGCGCATCGACGCCGGCATCCGCCTGAACCTCACGCACGAGAGCCAGATGATCGTGGATGGCGGCGCGGGCGAGTCCTTTACCGCCGCGCTGTCGGATGTGCGTGCCGGCGCCAACGTGGGCGCAACCTTCACCGCGTGGCAGAGCGGGCAGGATGACGTCCATCTTTACGCCACCTACCGCGACACCTTCAAGCCCGCCGCCATCGATTTTGGCATCGGGGAGAATGAGGGCGGTGATCGCATCCTGAAGCCGGAAACCTCGCGCAGCGTGGAAGGCGGATTGAAGGGCCGCTTCTTCGACCGCCGGCTCGAGCTCGAAGCTTCCGGATTCCTGATGGACTTCAACAACCTGGTGACGGCAACCATCGTGGGCGGCGTGCCCGGCCTGATCAATGCCGGCAGCGAACGCTTCAAGGGTTTCGAGACGGGCGGCGCGCTCTTCCTGCGACACGACGTCTTTGCGCGTGCGAGCTACAGCTATCACGACGCGCGCTTCACCGACTTGCTGTTCGATTTCGGCGGCGGCCCGGTGCAGCTGGCAGGGAAGCGCCTGGAGATGTCCCCGCACAACCTGGCGTCGTTCGGCCTGGTTTACGCGCCGGACAAGGGATTTCTCGGAGGCGTCACGTTGAACTACACCGGCGAACGCTTCCTCAACAAGCGCAATACGGCGCCGGCAGAAGGCTTTGCGACGGTGGATCTGAGTGCGGGATATCGCACGCCCAAGTGGGAGCTGCGCGTGGATGCGAGGAACCTGGGCGACCGGCGCGATCCGGTGGCGGAGAGCGAGCTGGGCGACGCGCAGTATTACCTGATGCCGGGCCGGCGTGTAGATGGGACGTTGCGGCTGCGTTTCTAAAGTGTATCGTGCTACGAACGACGTACGAACGGCCGCCTGAAAGAGTGGCCGTTTTTGTTGGGGAGAGCAAAGGTGGGGCCGGCGGCCCCATCTGCCCATCATTTCCTTATGGCAGGCTTCATTTCAGCAGCTCGCTGACCGCCTTCCACGGTTTCTTCTGCGATTCGGCGACGGCGGCGTAGGTGATGTGTCCTTTATATGTGTTCACGCCTTCCTTGAGCCCGGGGTCGGACGCTATGGCCTTCTGCGGGCCGAGCTGGGCGAGCTTCATCACATAAGGATAAGTCGCGTTGGTAAGGCCGAGTGTGGAGGTATGCGGCACCGCCGCGGGCATGTTGGTGACGCAGTAGTGCACCACCCCGTACTCGACGTAAGCGGGGTTGGAGTGCGTGGTCGGCCGCGCGGTCTCGATGCAGCCGCCCTGGTCGATGGCAACGTCCACGATGACGGCGCCTTCCTTCATGCCCTTGACCATCTCGCGGGTGACGAGCTTGGGCGCCGAGGCGCCCGGGATGAGCACGCCGCCGATGACGAGGTCGGCATGCTGTGTCGCCTTGGTGATGGTGTAGGCGTTGGACGCGACGGTGTAGAGGCGTCCGTTGAAGATGTCGTCGAGCTCGCGCAGGCGGTTGAGGTTAACGTCGATGATGGTGACGATGGCGCCCATGCCGAGCGCGATCTTGGCCGCGTTGGTGCCCACCACGCCGCCGCCGATGATGGCGACCTGCGCCGGCGGCACTCCCGGGACGCCGCCCAGTAGCACGCCGCGTCCACCTTTTTCCTTCTCGAGATAAGAAGCGCCGACCTGCACTGACATGCGTCCCGCAACTTCGGACATGGGCGTGAGCAGCGGCAGCCCGCCCGTCTTGTCGCGGATGGTCTCGTAAGCGATGCCGGTGACATTGCCTTTGAGCAGCGCGTCGGTGAGCTTGGGCAGCGGCGCCAGGTGCAGATAAGTGAAGAGCGTGAGCCCGTCGCGCAGGTACTGGTACTCGCTCTCGATCGGCTCTTTGACCTTCACCACCAGGTTGGCTTTGGTCCAAACATCGGCGGCGGAGGCGGCGATGGTGGCGCCGGCTTTCTGGTAGTCGGCGTCGGGCATAGAGCTGAGCACGCCCGCCTTACTTTCGACCACGACCTGGTGGCCGGCATCGACGAGCGCCTTCACGCCGGAGGGCACGATGCCCACGCGCGACTCGTGGTCCTTCACTTCCTTGGGAACTCCGATGATCATGGCTCTCCGCTCTCTGGCGTGACTCGAGATTTGTTATTCGCCGGTATCGATCTGCGCCCGCTGCAAGCGGTCGGAGTAATCGACGTAGACCGCCTTCCACTGCGTATAGAAATCGATGGCGCCGATGCCGCCCTCGCGATGTCCGTTGCCGGTGGACTTCACGCCGCCGAAAGGCAGGTGGACCTCGGCGCCGATGGTGGGCGCGTTCACATAGGTGATGCCGGCATTGAGGTCGCGGATCGCAAGGTAGGCTTGGTTGATGTCGCGCGTGTAGATCGAGGTGGAGAGTCCATAGACGACGGAGTTGGAGTAAGCGATGGCCTGCTCGAACGAATCGGCGGCCACCATGCTCAGCACCGGACCGAAGATCTCCTCTTGCGCGATGCGGGCCTTGTGGTCGACGTCCACGAACACGGTGGGCTCGTGGAAGAATCCGCGGCCCAGGTCGCCGGACTGCAGGCGATTGCCGCCGACCAGCACCTTCGCGCCCTCACCCTTGCCCACGGCAACGTATTTCTCCGTGGTCTCGACCTGCTGCTGGTTGATCTGCGGGCCGACCTCCACGGATTCGTCGAGACCGTTGCCGACCTTGAGCGCCTGGGCGCGGCGCGCGACCTTTTCAGCGAGCTGGCCATAGATCGGCTTGGTCGCGATGACCCGGCTGGCCGCGGTGCAACGTTGCCCGGTGGTGCCGAACGCGCCCCACAGGATGCCCTCGACGGCCAGATCGAGGTGGGCGTCTTCGAGCACGATGATGGCGTTCTTGCCGCCCATCTCGAGCGAGCAGGGTTTGAAAGTGCGCGCGGCGATCTCGCCGACGAGGCGGCCGACCTCGCTCGAGCCGGTGAAGCTGAGGGCGCGGACGTCGGGATGCTCGACGATGGGCTGGCCCACTTCCGGACCGAACCCGGTCACGATGTTGACCACACCCTGGGGCAGGCCGGCGTCCAGCAGCGTGCGGACGAGGTTGTAGGTGGAGAGGGGCGTGTCCTCCGCCGGCTTGATCACGCAAGTGTTGCCGCAGACCAGCGCCGGGAAAAGCTTCCACGAAGGGATGGCCATGGGGAAGTTCCACGGCGTGATCATGCCGCAGACCCCGATGGGCATGCGGATCGCCATCGCGGATTTGTTGGGCAGCTCGGAGGGTGTGGTCACGCCGTAAAGACGGCGGCCCTCGCCGGCCATGAAATAGGCGGTGTCGATGGCTTCCTGGACGTCGCCGCGCGTCTCCTTGAGGACTTTGCCCATCTCGCGCGTCATGTCGCGCGCATACTCTTCCTTGCGCTGCTCGAGCAACTGGCCACAGCGATAGATGATCTCGGCGCGGCGCGGGGCGGGCACGAGGCGCCACTTCTCGTAAGCCAGCTTGGCGGCGGCGACGGCGTCGTCCACGTCGTGGGTATTGGAGCGCTGGAAGATGCCGACGACGTCATGGGTGTCGGCGGGGTTCAGGTTCTCGTAGGTCTGTCCGGAGCGGGCATCGACCCACTCGCCTTCGATCAGGTTCTTGAAAAGCTTTGCAGCCATGCGGACGGTCAAGTCCTTTCGGAGAAGGAAAACTATTCATCGTATCGCATGGGCTGGTTTGCGAAAAGCGGCATGCGAAGAGCGGGATGCAGAAAGGGGCAGGCAAAAAGTGGCGAGTGGGAGCGCGAGAGGGAGGGACGCGGAGCGATGGCCGAGCTTAGGCGAGACGGGAGAGGAAAGCGGCCCACAGGCCGAGCGAGCTGCCGGCAACCGCGAGGGAGAGCAGGATGGGCTTCCAGTTGGCGAGGCGATGGCGCAAGTAGACGCGCCACTCGCAGAGCATGCCAACGTGGCGCTGCGGGATGGTGATGCCCGGCGTTAGCCTACGGCGACGGTCGGGCGCGGGGAGGAGCAGCGGGTGCGCGATCGAGTGTAGAGCCATACACTCTTGAATGCAGTCCTGTGGCCAATGTCTTTACGCTGCAAACACAGGGTTTGCAGCTGGCTGCGGGCGTCAGGGGAGGGGCGATTCCCGGAACGGAATCCCGAAAGGGGACCAGAGGTTGCCCTAGTCGTTCGCCGCGGCGGCTGCGCCCCGCGACTCGCGCACGTAGCCGGTAGGCAGTTCGCGCAGCAGGGTGCGGACGAGATCGTCATCGCCTTCGCGCGCGGCGTGCTCGAGCCGCGAAAGGGCTTCGATGAATCCGGTGGAAGGCGGCGAAGCCTTCACCGCCATCACGCGCGGGAAGGCGGTCTTTGCGACCTCGGCGTCGGCGGGCCAGAGTTGCTCGTGCAGCTTCTCGCCCGGACGCCTGCCCATGATGCGGATAGGAATATCGATCTCCGGACGCAGCCCCGACATCTCGATGAGCTTGCGGGCGAGGTTCATGATGCGCATGGGATCGCCCATGTCGAGCATGTAAACGTCGCCATCGGAACCGAGCGTGACCGCCTGCAGCACGAGCTGCACCGCTTCCGGGATGGTCATGAAATAACGCGTCATGTTCTCGTCGGTGATGGTGACCGGCTGGCCGGCGGCGATCTGCTTGAGGAAGATGGGGACCACGCTGCCGCGCGAGCCGACCACGTTGCCGAAGCGGACGCAGGCCATGCGCGTGCCGCTCGCGACTGCCGATTGCACGAACAGTTCCGCCACGCGCTTGGTGGCGCCCATCACGCTCGACGGGTGCACCGCCTTGTCGGTGGAGATCATGAGAAAGCGCTCGCTGCCGGAGTGTTGCGCGATCTCCGCCAGGATGCGCGTGCCGCTCACGTTGTTGAGCACGGCTTCCGAACAATTGTGCTCCATCACGGGCACGTGCTTGTACGCGGCGGCGTGCAGCACGATGTGCGGGAGGTATTGCGCGAACAGGCGCTGGATGCGATCGCGGTCGCGGATGTCGGCGACCACGGGAGCGAGCGGGCAAGCGTCGTCCTCGCTCAACTCGCGATGGATCTCGAAGATGGAGTTCTCATCCTGATCGAGCAGGATGAGCTGGCGCACGGGCAGGTGGGCGACCTGGCGAGCGAGTTCAGCGCCGATGGAGCCGCCGGCGCCGGTGACCAGCACCACGCGATCGCGGAAGGCGGCGACGACTTCGGGACGCGCGGGCGCGACCGTGGCGGCGGCGTGATGCAGGAATGCGCTTTCCGGGCTGGTGGTGGCGGAGATGCGGACCTCGCCGCGCAGCACGTTCTGGGCGGTGGGCAGGAGGCGGACGTCGACCCCGAACTCGGTGGCGGTGGAGACCATGTCGCCGAGGGAAGCGATGCCGGCGTCGGCGATGAGCACCACGTCGATGGCATGGGAAGAGAGCAGGCGGGCGAGCGCGGCGGGTTCATCCATCACCGGGAAGCCGCCGATGCGCAGGCCGTGCACGTCGGCCTGGGGCGCGAGCAGGCCGATGATCTGGAGGTCGGTGTAAGCGCTCATGCGGCGCAGCGCTTCGGCGAGCGTATCGGGAGCGCCGACCACGAGCGCGCGCAGGCGCTTGCCGGAAGCGCGGGCGGCCTCGAAGGTGACGCGCCGGATCACGCGCGCCATGGTGGCGAAGGCGAGGTAAAGCATGTACTCGATGGCGATGACGCTCAAGGGGATGGCGGCTGCCCAGGAATCGAAGCCGACACGCATGATGGCCATGATCAGGGTGGCCGGCAGCGCGGTCGCCGCGAGCATGAAAGCATCGCGCATGTTGAAGTAGCGCCAGATGCGGTCGTAGCCGCCGGTGGCGAACATCAGCGAGGGGCGCAGCAGCGGAAGCAGCAGTGTCCAGGCCCAGAGCGTGGCCAGATGCGAGACGGGGATCTGGCCGTCGAAGCGCAAGCCGTAAGCCATCCAGAGGGAGAAAGCGGAGAGCAATCCGTCTATGACCAGCTGATTGGCGCGGCTGAAGACCGCCTCCGGCAAGCGGTCGATGGCGGTGCTCACGCGCACCAGTCCGTTGCCGGCAAATCCGGTACGAAAATCGGGTTCGGCCGGTATGCGTTCCACGCTACCCAATGAAGGTTCTCCTGTGGCCAGACGGCTGCCGGGCGGTTAGCTCGATCAAGTTCGTTGATGTTCTCATCTGCGACTGCACGATTCGGTTGGCGAAACTGGGAGTACTTGGGGAGCCACAGTCTCTCAGAAGCGTGGCTTAGTTGCAATCCCCAATATGGGACGGGAAGGACTTTGTTGGCACCATGCAAGTAACGGGGACGACTGAGGTTATTCGCCTATTCGCCGCCTCATGGAGGCTGTGGTAGTCTCTCGTCAACCCTAAGAGGGCCAGGGCCTTTCCGTGCCTCCAAATAAGCAACAATCAGATCTCCACATCTCGTGGATGACGATCACGTATCGGAGCGTGTTCTTCGGCATCCTCTTACTGCTCGTGCTCGCCGGCGTAGTGATGTACTTCGCTTTTCCGGAGCCGACAAAAGCGGGCATGGATAAGGTGGGGAGCTGGTTCACTCCGATCATCGACAAGTGGGCGGGGCGCGACGCCAACAAGAAGCCGGTCAAGGGCGGGCAGCAGGACGCACACTTCACCAACATCGACGGCACGGTGAAGGTAAAGAAAGCGAACAGCAACAGTTGGGTGACGGCGGACTACAACGTACCGCTGGAAAAAGGCGACATCATCCGCACCGACTCCGAAGGCATCGCGAAGATCGTGTTCGGCGACGGCACCAACTACACGGTGAAGCAGGATTCGCTGATCGTGGTGGAAGAGAACTCCACCAACGAATCGCAGCAGACAAAAGTCGCGGTGCAGGTCACCACCGGCACGGTGGACCTGACGACGGCGAATCTGGTAGCGGGATCGAGGTCGGAGGTGACGGTGGCGGGCGCCACCGCGGTCTTCGGGCCGCAATCCTCGGCGCACGTGCTCAATGATCCCCGCACCGACAGTCACGAGATCATGCTGACCAAGGGCGCGGGCGAAGTGAAACGCGGCACCGAGACGGTGTCGCTGGGCAGTTATGAGCGGGTCTCGTTCAAGAACGATTCCCAGTTCATGAGCAAGACCAAAGAGATCGGCCCGCCCACGCTGATCACACCGGCGAACATGATGCCGATATTCGTGAGCGGCAAGCAGACCAGCGTGTCGTTCTCCTGGACGCCGGTGGACAACGTCGCCACCTACCACCTGCGCGTCTCGAAGAATCCCTATTTCTCATCCACGGTGCTCGACCGCAAGCTCGCGCACGCCGAACTGGCGGTGAACGGGATGCCCGAGGGCGCCTACTACTGGGTGGTGACGGCGATGGACGCCAAGGGGAAGGAGTCGATCGAGAGCGAGAAAAACCGCTTCACCGTGATCCCCAAGGGCGCGGCGGACGTTCCCATGGTGCTGGAGCTCGACGACTTCGTGCAACAGGGGCACGTGCTCATCATCAAGGGGAAGACGGAGCCGGGAGCCCGGGTGATGGTGAACGGGCAGGAAGTGCCCAGCGTGCAGGAAGACGGGACGTTCACCTACTACACGCCGCAGCTGCCGACCAACGAGAACGTGATCACGGTGACGGCGCAGAACGCCAAGGGCGGGGTGGCGACGCAGACCAAAAGGGTAATCATCCAGTAAGAATTACACGGCGCCACATCGTTCGGATGTCGATAAGTACTACGATTAGTACTACAATCAAGTACAACGTAGGTCACTCCGACCGGCGCCGTTCCCGAGAAACAGGCGAAGAGAAGTCGCAAGCAGCAGTCCGCACGGGCGCGCGGAGTTGGTGACCGCACGGCGGAACTCGATCCAGGAAGAAGACTGAAAGACCGACATGTCAGGCAACGGTAATTCCCGCGTCCACAATCTGCGCTCCATCTTCAGCGCATTTTCCAGCGATCTGGCGATCGACCTGGGAACGGCGAACACGCTGGTCTACGCGAAGGGCAAAGGCATTGTGGTGAACGAGCCTTCGATCGTCGCCATCAACAAGACCACCGGCGAGGTGGAAGCGGTCGGCAAGGAAGCCAAAGAGATGCTCGGGCGCACGCCCGGAAACATCGTGGCCATCAAGCCGATGAAAGACGGCGTGATCGCCGACTTCAAAGTGACCGAGAAGATGTTGAACTACTTCATCCAGAAGGCGCACAACCGGAAGATGCTGGTGCATCCGCGCATCGTGATCGGCGTGCCTTCCGAGATCACGCAGGTGGAAAAGCGCGCGGTCATGGACTCCGCCTACCGCGCGAAGGCGAGCGAAGTGCATCTGGTGGAGCAGGCGATGGTGGCGGCGATCGGCGCCGGGCTGCCCATCACCGAGCCGAGCGGCAACATGGTGGTCGATATCGGCGGCGGCACCACCGACATCGCGGTGATCTCGCTGAGCGGCATCGTGTATTCGCGCTCCGTCCGCATGGCCGGCAACCAGATGGACGAAGCCATCATGAATTACCTGAAGCGCAAGTACAACCTGCTGATCGGCGAGCGCACGGCGGAGCAGATCAAGATCGAGATCGGCAGCGCGTATCCGCTGGACAAGCCGTTGACCATGGAGATCAAGGGACGCAACCTGATCGAGGGCGTGCCCAAGACCATCACGGTGGACGATAGCGAGATCCGTGAAGCGCTTTCCGAGTGCGTGGGCACCATCATGAACGCGATCCGCGTGGCGCTGGAGCGCACGCCGCCCGAACTCTCGGCCGACATCTCGGACCGCGGCATCGTGCTCACTGGCGGCGGCGCGCTGCTCAAGAACCTCGACAAGCGCATCCGTGAAGAGACGGGATTGCCGGTCTCGATCGCCGACGATCCGCTGTGCTCGGTGGTGCTGGGCACGGGCAAGATGCTGAGCGACTTCAAACTCTTGCGCAAGATCTCGATCGAGTAGGCGACCCTGCGTCGCAGGCGACCGGCAAAGTCCCAAGTTTCCAGTTTCGAGTTTCAAAAGCCGATCGCTGGAAACTTGAAACTCGAAACTCGAAACTGCCGCCATGGAGAACCTGTTCGTCCGCCATCGCAACGCCACCATCCTGGTGGCGATGCTCTTTGCGCAGATCCTTGGCCTGGCGGTGCAGGTCAAGCGCGCCGATCCCACCCAGCCCGACAAGAAAGCGCCGCTCATCCGGGTGTGGGTGATGAGCGTGATCACGCCCATCGAGAAGCTCGTGGTCGCGAGCGGCCACGGCGTGCGCGACACGTGGAACGACTACGTGAACCTGCGCGGCGTGCGCCAGGAGAACCGCGACCTGAAGGCGCAGCTCGAGCGCATGCGCATCGAGCAGGTGCGCATGCAGGAAGACGCGGCACAGGGCAAGAGACTGCAGGCCGTGCTCAAGTTCAAGGAGCAGTTCATCTCGCAGACGGTGGCGGCGCAGGTGATCGGTTCGAGCGGCAGCGAGCAATCGCGCGTCATATATATAGATAAGGGTTCGAACGACGGCCTGGCGCAGGACATGTCCGTGATCACACCGGACGGTGTGGTGGGGAAGATCGTCCGCGTGCTGGGGTCGACCGCGCAGGTGCTGCTGATCACCGATCCGGCCTGGGGCGTGGGTGGCGTGCTGGAGAAGAGCAGGCTGCAGGGCATCGCGAAAGGCACGCCCAGCGGCGACTTGAAGTTCTCGAACATCCTGGCGGATGAAAAGGTCGAACCGGGCGAACGCGTGCTGACCTCGGGCGGCGATCGCATCTTTCCCAAAGGCCTGCCGCTGGCGACCGTCAGCGAATTGCTCAAGCGCGAAGACATGTTCCTGAACATCCGGCTGACTCCGGCGACGAACCTCAACCGGCTGGAAGAAGTCCTGGTCATCACCAAGATCGAAGAGCGCGCGCCCACGCCGGAAGACCTGGCCAATGGTCCGGTGCGCGCTGCGGACGTGCTCGCGCAACGGCTGCCCAGCGTGAAGAAGCCGGAAGTACCGGTGGTGACGACGGGCGGCACAGCGCCGGCGTCGGGCGGCTCGGCGCCGAAGCCGGCCGTGAAGAAGCCGCAGGCGCCGGCGGCGTCTCCCGCGGCGACTACAGG
>JALYLW010000032.1 GCA_030774055.1 Acidobacteriota bacterium | reverse complement strand
GGCCTGAGCCGTCCCGAGATTACCGCATGTCGCGGCGAAAGTAAAGCGAAAATAAAAAACTGCGGCTGACACCGGCGACAGCCCTTGCGTGGTGAGTTGTTCGGGGCTAGGATGCCGCGAACTTTAGGAAGTGGGGGAGGCTGACGTGAACCGCTCTTTAATGTTCGTCCGCTGGTTGAGTTGCGCAGTGTTGTTATTGATGGTGGCAGGCTGCTCGAAGTCCGAGCCGGCGGCGGAGACGGCGAAGCCGGCGGCGCAGTCGGCGGCGCAGCCGGCTCCATCCAACCCGGGGGCGGCGAACACCTCAGCCCCGAGCGCCGCACCCGCAGGCGCGCCGATGGCCACGCCGGGTGTGATCGCGAGCGCGCAGTATTCGGGTGATCCCGACCTGCGCGCCGACCTGCTCGAGGTGCGGCGGAACAGCGGTGGCTCGCTGACGGTGAAGTGGCGCGTGGTGAATACCGCCGGCTCCGGGGGACAGGCCGGCCTGGTGGCGGCGCCCACAGGAAAGGACGTCTACTACACCTTCGCCTGGAACGACCTCTATTACATCGATCCGGCGGAGAACAAGCGCTACAACTTCCTGAAAGACGCGGAGGGAAAGAACATCCTCGACGTCTACGAGGGCACCTTCAAGCCGGGACAACAGCGGCTGAACTGGGCGAAGTTTCCGGCGCCGCCGGCGAGCTCGAAGAAGGTGACCATCAGCCTGCCGAAGTTCGCGCCGTTCGAAGACGTGCCGGTGGCGGAGTAGCGCGTGCTGCGCGCCGGAGCTGTTCTATTCATGTTGCTCGCGGCCGTTTCCGCGGCGCGCGCGCAAGGCTACAGCGTGGATGATCCAGTGCCGCCCGGGGCGAAGGCCTCGGTGGTCGCGATCTCCGGGACGGTGGTGCCGCTGGTCGGAGTCACGTCCGGCGTTTCCGGTAAGACGGAAGCGCTGAATGCGGCGCTCGCCGACCTGGGCGCGACCGCGACGCCGATGGAGATCCGCATCGAGCTTTCGAGCGACGTCTTGTTCGATTTCGACAAGGCCACGCTGCTGCCGAAGGCGATCCCCACGCTGGAGAAAGTTGCGATCGTGCTGGGCTCGTATCCCAACGCTGAGTGCGCCGTCGAAGGGCACACGGACGCGCTGGGCAATCCGCAGTACAACCAGAAACTCTCCGAGCGGCGCGCGGATTCGGTGAAGAGCTGGCTCACCGGACACGGCGTGAACGCGCGTTTTTCCATCCGCGGCTACGGCAAGACGAAGCCCATCGCGCCGAACACGCTGCCCAACGGAAAAGATAATCCGGAAGGCCGCGCGAAGAATCGGCGGGTCGAGATCGTGGTGAAGAAGGGCGGAGGAAGTCGCTAGTCTCTGGTCGCTAGTCGCTCCGGACCCTTCCTCCCACAGCTAGTCGGCACGCTTGCTGTTCGCTCGCCGGGGCTTGGGCTTCGGCTTGGGCTGGCCCTTGAGATTGAGCGCCACGGCGGCGCGGATGAGATGCTTCAAGGCCGCCGCATCGACCTTGTCGCCCTCGTGGATGTCGATGGCGCGCCGGGCATTCCCGTCGAGGCTGGAGTTGAATAGGCCAGAAGGGTCCGGCAACGCAGCTCCTTTGGGAAACGTCATCTTGACGACGGTCTTGTAGGTCTCTCCCGTGCAGACGATGCCGCCGTGGGACCAGACGGGAGTCCCCGGCGATGTCGACATGGCCCACTTCCACTCTTCGAGGATCTCAGGGTCTGCCGCGTGGATGATGCCGCGAACTTTCGCGAGCGTCTTCCCGCGCCAGTCCCCAAGTTGCTTGATCTTCTCGTCGATCGATGCCGAGGCAGATCCCACCGGGACGGGCTTTTTCATGGACAGCTCCTTGACGACTGACGAATGAAAACCGCGGCCGGCGGGGCGGTGAATACTCTTCCTCCCACCCTTTGCTCCGCGATGAACCTGCTCCGCAAAGGATGGGGCACCCGAGAGTTTGGGTGGGCCACCCGCCAGACGAGACTGTCGTCGCTGACGCGGGCCTGAAGGCGCGCTCTTCCACAAACTACGTGACGCTCACTTCCTCGTACGTCCCGTAGACCTCGCGCAAGGCGTCGCAGATCTCGCCGACGGTGGCGTAGGCGCGGACGCAATCGACGATGTAGGGCATGGTATTGGCGTCGGAGATCTTGCCGTCTTTGCGGACGTCTTTGCGCAGCTCGGGTTCTTGCGCGGCGGTTTTCTTCAGCGCGTCGAGTGAGCGCTGGACGGCGGCGTTATCGCGCTTGGCGCGCAGGACTTTCAGCTTCTGCGTTTGCGCCTCGCGCACTTCCTCGCCGATGTAAAGGATGTTCGGAGCGCCTTCATCGACTACGAAGTCGTTGGCGCCGACGATGACTTTCTCTTTCGCCTCGACCGCGCGCTGGAACTGGTAGCTGGCCTCGGCGACCTCCTTCTGCGGATAGCCGCGCTCGATGGCCTGGACCATGCCGCCCATGGCGTCGAGCTTGTCAAAGTAATCGAAGGCGCCGTTCTCCATGTCGAGCGTGAGCTTCTCGAGGAAGTAGCTGCCACCGAGCGGGTCGACCGTCTGCGCCACGCCGCTCTCGTAGGCGATGATCTGCTGGGTGCGCAGCGCGATGCGCGCCGCTTCGGCGGTGGGCAGGGCAAGCGCTTCGTCGTAGGAATCGGTGTGCAGCGACTGCGTTCCCCCCAGGACCGCCGCGAGCGCCTGGATGGCCACGCGCGCGATGTTGTTCAGCGGTTGCTGCGCGGTGAGTGAGACGCCGGCCGTCTGGGTGTGGAAGCGCATCAGCCAGGTGCGTTCGTTCTTGGCGTGGAAGCGGTCTTTCATCAGGCGGTACCAGATCTTGCGCGCGGCGCGGTACTTGGCGATCTCTTCGAAGAAATCGTTGTGCGCATTGAAGAAGTAGCTGAGGCGGGGACCGAACTCGTCGACGTCTAAGCCGCGGCGGCGCGCCCATTCCACGTACTCCACGCCGTCGTAGACGGTGAAGGCGAGTTCCTGCAGCGCGGTGGAGCCGGCTTCGCGGATGTGATATCCGGAGATGGAGATGGTGTTCCACTTGGGCACGAACTTGGAGCCGAACTCGAAAGTGTCGATGACGAGGCGCATCGACGGCGCCGGCGGATAGATGTACTCCTTCTGCGCGATGTATTCCTTGAGGATGTCGTTTTGGATGGTGCCGCCGAGCTTGCGCCAGTCCGCACCTTGTTTTTCCGCGACCACGAGATACATTGCCCAGAGAATCGACGCGGGCGAGTTGATGGTCATGGAGGTGGTGATCTTATCGAGTGGGATGCCGTTGAAGAGCGTCTCCATGTCGGCGAGCGAGTCGATGGCGACGCCGCATTTGCCGACTTCGCCTTCGGACATCATGTGGTCGGAGTCGTATCCCATGAGCGTGGGCAGGTCGAAGGCGACGGAGAGTCCCGAGCCGCCGTGCGCGAGCAGATATTTGTAGCGCTCGTTCGTTTCCTCGGGAGAGGCGAAGCCGGAGAACTGGCGCATGGTCCACAGCTTGCCGCGGTAGCCGGAGGCGTGGATGCCGCGGGTGTAAGGCGGCTGGCCGGGATAGTTCAGATACTTTTCGGCGGACCAGTCGGCGGGCAGGTCGGCCTGAGTGTAAAGCCGGCGCACGGGATAGTTCGAGATGGTGGAGAAGCGGGCGTTGCCGTGATCGTCCTGATTGACGCCGGTCGGCGCGCCGATGGGTTTTTCGGGAGCCTTCTCCAGTGACGGCGCCAAAGTCTTTTCTGCCCAGTTCTTTTCGGCGGGCGAGGGATGGCGGCCTTCAAAGACGTCGGCGATGGGGGACTCGGCGATGGGCTTTTTAGGGTCGGCCATGGCGCTGGGTTGATTCTAGCAAGGAAGGAAGTCGCTAGTCGCCGGTCGCTAGTCGCTAGCAAGGTCAAGAGCCAAACCCCACCACGGAGGCACGGAGACACGGAGAAGATCTAGAGATAGAAAAACCGGGCCGAACAACGGGGAGGAACGGCCACGGCTTGGTCCCTCGACTCGCGGACCCGCTCGGGATGACAGCTTTTTCAATAGCGTTTTTCTCCGTGTCTCCGTGCCTCCGTGGTGAAGGGCTTCGCTGCAGGACGGCAGAGATCAGAACCAAGTCTGGGCGCGGTAGGCGCGGTATTGGTCTCCGAACCTGGCTTCAAGGACGCGGGCTTCCGCACGCGCGCGCAGCCACTGGATCGGGATGACGACGGCGAGAAAAAGCAGCATACCGAGGAAGAAGTGCAGATAGAGCAGGAAGCCGCCGACGGCGAAGGTGCTGAAGACGTACACCGGATTGCGGACCTTCGAATAAACGCCGGTGGTGACCAGCTCGCGCGCCTGCGGGGTGACCGAGAAGTTCGCTCCCAGCTGGATGCGCGCGAGGGCGAGCAGCGCGAGGAAGATCACGGCCAGCGGGAAGCCGATCTCGCGCGCAAGGTCCCAGGTGATGTGCAGCGCGTCCCAGACCATGAAGCCGATAAGCACGAGGGGAACCGCCGTCAAGACGATGGCGCCGCGCTGCGCGCGCGTCATTCCGGGCCTGCTGGCTTGTCTTTGCGCGCGAGCGCGAGCGCCTTCACGTACTTCGAGCGGACGTAGCGCGAGTGGTGGTAGTGGAAGAGCAATCCCGCGCGTCCGTCAAAAAAGCCGAGCAGGAAGATGTAGCGGCTGATGAAGCTGAACACGGGTCGCACGACGGTATCAATGAAGGGGATGGGTTCGCGGCCTTCCGCGATCATCTGCTCGGCGGCGAGCGAGGAGTAGCGGTCCATGGTGGCGAGATAGCCGGCGAGGGTGGGATATCCGTAGTGCAGGATGGCGTGCTGCATTTCGCCGGTGGGCGCGTCTGCGTCGAACACCTCGACCGATTCGTGGACGGCACGCTCGCCGAAGCGGGCGTGTCCGCGGCGGAAGAGCCGCAGCTTGCGGTCCGGGTACATCCCGCCAAAGCGCAGCAGCTGGCCGAGAAAATGATGCTTGAAGGGGATGCGGAAGGCGGCGCGGAGATCTGGCGGCGCGGGGCGAGCGCCCTCGCTGGCGGGGACATCCAGCGCCGCGATCTCCTGTGCCAGCTCCGCTTCGAGGACTTCGTCGGCATCGAGCGCGAGGATCCAGTCGCCGCCGGCTTTGTCGATGGCGGAGTTCTTCTGCGCGGCGTATCCCTTCCACTCTTCTTGAAAGACCCTTGCGCCGAAGTCGCGCGCGATCTCGACCGTGCGATCGGTCGATCCCGAGTCGAGCACGATCATTTCGTTGGGTGCAACCGCCGCAAAGCGCACGCTCTCGAGCGCGCGCGCGAGGTTCGCTTCCTCGTCCTGGGTGACGATGACGACGGATAAAGACATTGGCGGTCTGCAATTAAAGCATGACAGGCCGCGTCTTGATGTGCGCCCTGCTATTCCGCGGGAGCAGCGAGTCCGGCTTGCACCGCCTTGAGCAGGCTGTCGCAACCGGCGGCGCCTTTGGGCACGAAGCCATCGAGCAGCGCGCCTTCGGAGTCCGCGAGCACGCTGCCAGAGAACATGAGCAGGGGAACGGTGGGATCGATGCGGCGGAAGAGGCGTGCCAGTTCCACGCCGTTGGCCGTCGGCATATCGTAGTCAAGCACGACCAGGTCGATCTCGCCGCCCATGAAATGCTCGAGCGCGGAGTTGGCGTCGCCGCAGCTGACGACCGCGTAGCCGGCGCCGCCGAGCACGGTCGCGAGCATGGCAAGGATGGCAGCGGAGTCGTCGATGCAAAGGATGGTCTGGCGACGAGGCGGCGGAACGGCGAACGGTTTGCGTACCAAGCGGGGAGCGGACTGCGTGGCCACGGAGACTCCTTATTTTGCAGAGACGGCCGGAGAGCGGTCTCTGCCGGGATCCATTCCGACAGGAACACTTCATCACGCTTGCGCGAGCCCGGATGTCGAGTTTGGTAAAGGCGAGGTAAAGTCTGGTGCGTCAAGATGAGCGGTACGCTTGCGCAGCGCGGCGCGCGCCCGGTTCAGCCGCGCTTTCACCGTGGTCATGCTCAGGCCGGTGCGCAGCACGATCTCGTCCATGCTCATTTCGTGCAAGTAACGCATCTCCATCAGTTCGCGCAAATGCGGAGGCAGGCGGTGCAGCAAGTCATCAATGAACTGGGCGCGATCGCGCGCCAGCAGTGCCTGCTCCGGGGTGGGAGTATGGCCAGGGACGGCGCGCAACTCGGCGGCGATGCCGGGCTGTTCCGCGCTGAAGAAATTGTGGCGCACGCGGCGCAGCCACTCGTACGAAAGATTGATGGCGATGCGGGTGAGCCAGGTAGAGGCGCTGGCCTGGCCGTTAAACGTATGGCGTGCCCGATAGGCGCGGAGGAAGCAATCCTGGGTGAGGGCCTGGGACTCGTCCCAGGAACGGACGACGCGGAAGATGACAGCCTGCAACTGGCGGCGGCAGCGAAGGAATTCTTGCGTCAGCTCTTCGGCGCCGATGCCCGGGGCTGCAAGTGCGACCGTCTGAGTGGCCATTCGTTTATGTGCTCCTTCGAAGCCCATCAGACCATCCAACCCCATAGCTGGATTTAGAGATTGTTCAACGTGGCTTTACATTTCTTTACATAGAGACGGTGCCTGAGAGGTAGATTTCTAAGCGTGGAACGGCTGCTGCTCATCGACGACGACGTGGAACTCTGCGCCCTGGTGCGTGAGAACATCGAGAGTGAGGGGTTCGAGGTGGAGGCGGTCCACGAACCCGAGCAAGGACTGGCGCGCGTGCGCAGCGGCATCTACTCGCTGCTCATCCTCGACGTGATGATGCCGGGAATGAGCGGTTTCGACGTGCTGCGCAAGATCCGCGCCATGCCCTCCACGGTGCCCGTGCTGCTGCTGACGGCGCGCGGGGACGAGGTCGATCGCATCGTCGGACTGGAACTCGGCGCCGACGATTATCTGGCCAAGCCGTTCCATCCGCGCGAGCTGGTGGCGCGCATCCGGGCCATCTTACGAAGGACGCACGCGCCCCCCAACGGCGACACTCCCGAGCGCCAGATGGGATTGCTGCAAGTCGGTGACGTGGAGCTCGATCGCGGCACGCGTTCGGTGTCGCGCGGCAAGCGCACGCTCGACCTCACCTCGCTCGAGTTCGACATCCTGCGCCACCTGCTCGAGAATGCGGGGCGCGTAGTCAGCCGCGACCAGCTCGCGGAAGCGGTGATGGGCAAGACGCTGGCGCCGTTCGATCGCTCCATCGACATGCACATCTCGAAGATCCGCCGGAAGCTGGGCGAGCGCCCGGGGCGGAACCTGATCAAGACCATCCGCAACGCCGGCTACCTATTCGTGCTGGCCAGCGTGCGAGGCTGACGTGCGCAGCCTCTTCTGGAAGATCTTCCTCTCGTTCTGGCTGCTGATCACCGCGCTGGTGTTGGTGCTGGTGATCACCGTCTCCAACCGCAAGAGCGATCGCCTCGATTTCTTTCGCGTACACCAGCTCGCATTGGTGAGCAACAGCAGCGATTACGCGGTGGCGGAATACGAGCGCGCCGGAGCGGCCGGCCTCGCCGCCGCGATGAAGAAGATCGACGGACGCATCCGCGGCGAACTCTGGATCGTCGACGAGAAGAACCAGCCCATCCAGGGCGGCACGCTGCCCGCCGAGATCGGCGCCGTGCTCACCATGACCGACGACGTGACGCCGCAGGACAAGTTCGTCCTCGTCCGTGCGCCCTTCGAGCATGAAGGCAAACGCTACCTGGCGTTGGCCAGGCTGCAGCAGTCGCGAGGGCCGCGTGTCCCGCCGGGCCAGGAGCTGGCCATGCAGATACCGCTGGCGGTGCTGGTCTCGAGCCTGATCTGCTGGGTGCTGGCCAGGTACATCGCGCGCCCGGTCACGGCATTGCGCGTGGCGGCGCAGCGCATCGCGGAAGGCGACCTCGAAGCTCGCGCCGATGCGCGCTTCGAAGGACGCGACGAACTGGGCGAGCTTACGCGCGACTTCAACCAGATGGCCGCGCGCCTTGAAGCCACGCTCAGCGCGCAGCAGCGGATGTTCGCCGACGTCTCGCACGAGTTGCGTTCGCCACTCTCGCGCCTCACGCTCGCACTCGAACTGGCCAAACAGCGCGCGGGACCGGCAGCGGCGACGGCGCTCGAGCGCATCGAGATCGAGGCCGGGAGGCTGAATGACCTGGTGCAGCAGGTGCTGCGGCTGGCCAAGCTGGAGTCGGGCGTCATCAGCGACAAGCACGAGGTGGTGAGCCTTACGGAGGTGCTGGGCGATGTGGTTGCCGACGCCGAGATCGAGGCCAACGCTAAGCAGTGCACCGTGGTGCTGAAGAATGAGGTGAGCGCGCTGGTGGAAGGCGATGCCGACGTGCTGCGCAGCGCGCTCGAGAACGTGGTGCGCAACGCCATCGAATACAGCCCGCAGCAATGCCAGATCGAGCTGGTGCAGCGCCGCTGTGGCGCGAGCAGCGTGGCGATCGAGGTGGCAGACTCGGGTCCGGGGGTGGCAGCGGAAGAGCTCACCAGGATGTTCGAGCCGTTTTATCGCTCGGATGGCGCGCGAGCGAACGCGGCGCGCGCGAATGGCGCACGCCGCAGCCCCGGCGTGGGGCTCGGTCTCGCCATCGCGGAGCGCGCCGTGAAGGCACACCATGGCAGCATCCGGGCCGCCAACCGTGAGCAGTCAGGGCTGAAGATCGAGATCCGGTTGCCGCTCTTCGGTGTGGAAACCACGTAGGGAGCGCATCGACCGCCAACGACCGCGCGGCGTAAGCCTACTTCGGTCCGGAGAGCAAGCGGGCCGTCCCAGTGGGACGGCCCTTACAGTTGGCGGGGTGAAATCCACATTCCCAGGGACGGGAACCCTTGTCCCGAGACCTCGGGCGATGCGAGAATCACCGGCTCGCGGCCGGAGGAGAATATGGATCGCATGAGATGGATCGGAGTCACAGTGGTTTGCATGCTCCTACTGTGCGTCTTAGGCAACGGGCAGTCGCCGGCTGCTCCCACGCCGCAGTCGCCCCAATCTCCCCAATCCATCCAACTCATGGAAGCTGCGCGAACCGAAGTGTCCATCCCGTTCGCGCAAAGCGACACCGCCGCCGCCTACCTCATCGAGCCGAAAGGGATAGAGAAGCGTCCTGCCGTACTTTATCTGCACTGGCTCGGCGCGCCCAACGGGGACAAGCGAGAATTCCTCACGGAAGCCACCGAGGTCGCAAAACACGGAGTCATTGTCCTGCTGATCGACCTGGCCTGGTCACGGCCCGGGTGGTTCAAGGAGCGAAAGCTGAAGGACGATCCTGCGATGTCCCGCCTGGAGGTGCAGCGGATCGAAGCAGCGCTGCGTTTCCTGGCGAAACGCGCGAACGTCGACCGTACGCGGATCGCGATCGTGGGCCACGATTTTGGCGGCATGTATGCGCTGCTCGCGCTGAAGGAACATCCCCAAGCAACCGATGATCCCCCGATCAAGGGACTGATCTCCGTGGCCAGTACTCCACGGATGTCGGATTGGTTCCTCTATGGTCAAAAGCTCAGCGCTGCTGAGGAACTGGAATACCTGAAGACGATGGCCGAGCTGGATCCCATCCGCAGTGCGCGCTCGAGCACTGTTCCGGCACTGTTCCAGTTTGCCAAGTGCGACGAGTTCATCTCCCAGGTATCGGCCGCGGAGTTGAAGCGGGCCTATAAGGGAGAGAGCGAGGTCCGCTGGTATGCGGGAGGACACGAACTGCATAGTGCAGAAGCGATAAGGGATCGAGTGCAGTGGCTGACCAAGATCCTGCAAGTCCAGAGACAATAGTCGTTGCTGCGGATGAAAGCAGGGCCGTCCCCGATGAGGCGGTCCGGCTTTGTTTCCTCGCCACTTCTGGCGACTATTTTGCTGGTACGGATTCACTCTCCGCGATGCCGACAACGGCGATGTCATCGAGCATCGGTCCGCACGCGCTGTCTTTGCCGATGCTGGCGAAGGTGAGCGGAGTCTTGTCGGCGTCGGCGGTGAAATCCCACGTCCGGCGCACCCACGGGATGGTGGGCTTCCCGGTCACCACGAACTGCTTCGACTGCGTCGATTCCTTGCCGGTGGAGACGCGCAGCACCTTCTTCGGGTCGCCGCATTGCGGATTGGCGGAGAGTGCGAAGCTCACTCGATACTTCTTGCCCGCTTCGGTCGCGATGGTCTGGCGGATGGTGCCGTTCACGCTGCCGTTCAGGTCGAGGCAGCGTCCGTGCGAGCACTTGAAGTAGGTGCCGATCACGTCCACCGAACCTTTGGCGACGGTCCAGCCGGGAAGCTTATTGCCCGTGCTGCTGTAGCCCAGGAAGCCGCCCGGGTCCACACCCTGCTCGAAGCCTCCGTTGACCACGAGGTTCTCCGGCTTAGCGGCGGCTTTTCCCTGTGACAGCGCGGCAGTCGCGAGCAACGCCGCGACGATAACCGTAAGGATAAAGATCCTGCGCATGGCTTTCTCCTTCATCTCCTGCCAAGACGGCGCGAACTGTAGACCTACGACGCACCCAAGTCAAACCGCGAGCTAAACGTCTTGACTTGCCACTCTGCTGGGGCTAGTTTCGCTGGCCATCAGGAGCGGTTTATGTTCAGGCGCGTGAGCTCGGTGGCGGCTGCTCGGCGGAGCATGGTTTGTGTATGCCTGCTCGCGCTGGCGCTGCCGCTCGCGGCACAGAACAGACGTTGGGAGATCGTGCCCAAAGCATCGCCCGCACTCCCGTTTGGCAAGATGAGCGTGGTCGGCGGACTGACCAACGAAGAGGGTGTGCGCTTCGTGATCAACAACCTGGAGATCACGCAGCCCATCGAGATCGTGCTGGCAACGCAGGATGCGGCGAAGCCGCTCAAGCTGCTTATCTATAAGGATGCGCCCGAGCATGCGCTGCTCGACCGCGATACCGACGCCAGTGGCGCCGCGATGGCGAAGTTCCGAACCAACGAATCCGTCCAGATGATGGTGAAAGGTCCGACGGGCGCAAAGTATCAGCTGCTGGCCTGGGTCGGTCCCCGAGTGCAACGCGACACGCCAGCGTTGTTCACGCCCCTCGATGCGCGGGGCTCGCCGCTGGTGGCGGGCACGGTGATACCGGCGGGCGGGGCGGCGACTTCGTCCGCCACGAATCCGAATGCAGGTACGCAACCGGCGCAGGCCGTCGGCATCGTTATCCCCACCTACGTCACCGTGCTGCTGGGGCTGATCCTGGTAGCGGTCGTCGTGCTCATCATCGTGGTGCTGCGCGGGCGAGGGAAGTCTGCGGCGGTCATCATCCTGCTCGGTTTCCTTTTCCTAGGACTGCGCAACCCCACGCGCGCGCAGGTACCACCGGTCTCGATCGACACCGCGCCCGGTTCGGTGAAAGGGCCGGACATATGGAAGGCGGTGAACGAGCGCATCAATCAACTGCGCGAGCAGCTCGACACGCTGGAGAAGATGGGCATCAAGTCGGATCCGGAGGCGATCAAGATCCCGCATCCCGACGACAAGCCGGAGGCGGGTGGCGAGAAGCCGCCGTCGTTCCTCGGCGCAGCCGGGAAGATGTCTGGCCAGTTCGTGACCAACACCAAGCTGATCCTGGCATTCCTCGAGGAGTTCGGGCTCATCGACCCGCGCGAGGCGGCGGTGCAGCCCAACTACAATCCGCCGGGCCAGCCCCTGGTGCCATCGCGCTGTGCCGGCACCGGGGAGTGCGGCGCGTGCTTCCTCGACGCCAATGCAAAGCTCGACAAATCGCGCAAGCTGCTCGAGGACATGTACGTGATCTACAAGCAGACCGAGCTGAAGGCCGGCAGGATCCATGAGCTGGCGAACGCGGCGACGGGACTCTCTCCCTATGCGCAGCTGGCGTGGACGGCGATCAAGAACAATCCCAACGAGCCGATGAACGTCGCGCAAAAGCATTTCTACGAGGTCTACGACGGCAACCTGGAAAAGCTGCTGGCGATGGCGAACGAAGGGCTGATCGGCGTGGGGGCGTGCGAGCGCGAGCACTTCAAGGACTACGACTGGTATCCGCGCTACGGGATGATCTACTACAACTTTTTGAAGGAGCGGTACACGCGGAAGTAGGGCACATTGAGCCGGATCGAATCAGCAAGGGACACCCGGCCGTGCGGCCTTGGTGTCTAATCGCTTGGAGGTTCCGGTGATTCGGGCAGTGGTGATGCTCGCACTGCTGATCGGCAGCATGGCTCCGGGCAGCGCTCGCGCGCAAGCGGACGCGGCGATCAACACCGACGTCGTGCTTCGGGTGGAGTTGGCTAGCGGGCAGCGCGAATTCCACCTCGGCGAGGCCATCCCTCTCACACTGACGTTTAGTAGTACGGTGAAGGATCGCTACCAGCTCAATACGGCTCAGTATGATCGCAGCGGACGCATGGAGTATGAGCACTTTTCCGTCTCACCTGGGGACGGCGCGGTGGATCCGCTCGCGGGCCGGAAGTCGCCGATTGGCGGCGGGTTGACGGGCTACCAATTCCTCGGTTCGAAACCTTGGACGCTCCAGCTGAACGTGAACGAATGGGTGCGGTTCACGCGCCCGGGAGAATACCGGCTCACCACCACGAGCCGGCGGATCTCGGTAAAAGATCCGACGAGCGTGATAGGCGCATCAGCTATCACGGTGCGCGGCAATGACGTGGTCCTCAGGATCGTTCCCGCAAACGCTGCTTGGCAGAAGAGTGTACTCAACCGAGCCGACGCGACGCTGGCCGAGCGTCCACCGACGAATCCAGCCGAAATAGATGCTTACGTCCGCTCGCGACGGACCGCACTGGAGGCGTTGCGATTTCTCGGTACGCGCGATGCGATCCGTGAACTGGCAAAGCGCATGCCGGAGGAGGAACTAGGCGGTCTCGAGTGGGTCTGCCTTCTTGGCTTGGTCGGGGCTCCCGATCGCGCGTTCGCTCGCGCTGCGTTGGAAGACTCACTCCGCGACCCGGATCACGCCATCAACGGAAATTTTCTTTATGCGCTTCGAACCCTCAACTCTCCCCCCGGAGAGGTTGAAGATTGGCGAGAGATCCAGCGAAAAGTTGTGGAGCAGCTCATCAGCACTTTGTCCACGAAGCGGGGGAAAGCACTTTCTGTGAGCCTGGGCACTGCGGTGAACGAGGCATGGAACGGAGCGCCTTTGCCGAGCGCGACCGTCGAAAAGCTGGTGCAGCAGTTTGTGGCCAGGTTCGATCAGCTACCACTCGCGGAACAGAATATGTTGCTCACCTATCGATGGGACAAGGTTGCGGGTCCCGCCATGTTGCCCATCCTGCGACGGTACGCCCAAAACTACAAGGAGGGTGGAAACCCGCAGGATCCGGAGGGTTATCAGTCGCGACAGCTGAGCGCGAGCGCACTGCAGCATTGGTACGAGCTTGATCCGGCCGGCGCGCGGCCGGCGATCATCCGCGAGATAAGCAAGGCGCAGCCGAGGTATGACGCGCGCGTGCTCGGCATCCTCCCTGACAAAACGTTGCCTGAGGTAGAGGGCCTGCTGGCAGAACATTTTGTCGTCAGCGATGATCTGGTGACCTCGTCGCGTCTGGCTTCTCTGATCGCCCGTTATGGCAGTGATGCGATCCTGCCTCAAGTGGTAGGGAAGATAGATCCGCAGATCGGGAAATGGGCCTGCGACATCCAGAGCCCGGCCCTGGCCTATGTGTTGCGAGTGAGTCCTGCGCTTGCCCGTCCGCGCATCGAGAAGGCGCTCGCGGCGAGGGAGTTCACCGGGTGCAGCCACACGCTGTTCCAAACTATCTCGGAGATCCACTACGACCCAGTGCTGGAAGAGATCGGCGTTGCCGCGTTGGACGACGCGGATCCACAGGTGGCGATGACGGCGGCAACAATGTTGGGCAGGTTCGGTTCGGCGGCGGTCGAGGAGACCTTGTGGCAACACTATCTCAGCTGGAGCGCTAGATGGCAGGGACGAGAAGCGGAGCTAGATCTAACGTTCGCGGAAATGCATGGGGATCGAGTCCATGAGCTGGGCTTGGGCGAGAACCTTTTGTCGGCCCTGGCAAGCGGAAGGTCGTGGCTGGCTGATGAGGGAAGGTTGCGACAACTCGCTCAAATCACGCGCGTGCGACGGTTGCATCAGCAACTGGACGGCTACCTGAAGATATGGGCAAAGCAGCCGCTCACGATCACGGTTGTCCACAATGGAGGCCTATCAAGTTTCGAGGCGCGAGTCGCGCAGTACCAGCCCCGAACGATGGAAGAAGTGGAAGAAAAAGTGGGTCAGTTCCCGCGGGGCACGAAGTTCTATGTTGCAACCTCGGCGACCCCGTCGCCTGCCGATCGAGAGTCAGTCGCCCGGCTGCGCGAGTTCTTGAATCGTCACGGATTCGTCGTCGCGGGCGAGACCGTCGCGCAGTAGAAACCGTTGGTCGGCTATCAAAAAAATGGCCGTCCCAAAACAGGACGGCCGTTTTCACATTACTTGGAGATTTGGTGGAGGCGGTGGGAGTTGAACCCACGTCCGAAAATAGACACAGCCAAGAGAACTACATACTTATTCCGTTCCCGCGGTGCTTGCGCACCACTCTCGTTGCTCGCGCTCAGAACGGGCAAGAAACGCGGTCAACCAGCCTGAAAGTCTCGCTTCCCGCGCCCAGACGTAGCGCCGGAAGCCAGTCCGCTGAATGACGTCCTACCCGCGACTCACGGACGAAGCCACGGAGGACGGCAACTTAACTAATTAAGCTGCGTATGCCAGCTGATTGGTGTTGGCAATTGTGTTTTTTGCCACGATTACGGGTGCGGCGCCCCGGTATGCCTCTTGGCCGCAAACATTTCCGTCGAAGCCGTGACGCCCCCACGTGTGGCGCGATGTGCGCCTGTCTGACAGCGATTCAAAGAACCATCCCGGCACCGCAGAAGAAAGGCGCGGGATCACAAGATTAGATGATAGCTCAGGCGGGCCGGATTCAGGCCAGCGCACGGACCTGCAGCGCTACCTGCTGGCGGGCAGGAGAAGCTACTCGACCCGCAAAGGAGCGTTCACACTACCGATCTTGCCGGTGAGATTGTCGCGCACGATGAAAATGAGCGAATAGGCCCCGGGAGCAAGCTGCAGCGCCTGTTTATAGTTCAAGCCGTCGGTGGCAAACTGCTGCAGTTGATTTTCAGCCAGGTTGGCCTCGATCTTCTGGCTGAGTTGGCCGACGGACTCGCCCTTGGGATTGCGCGCCACGACCAGGAAATCGAGTTGGATGTGGTTCTTGTTGGCGGCATCGACCGCGCTCGCGCCGGGCTGCGCCACGATCTCGAACGGGATCTTCTTCTTGTTGCCCGCGCCGGCGGTGGCCGGGTCGAGGTAGACGCGCATGGGAAGCGCGCTGTAATCGAGCGGAGAGGCGAGCGCGGCGCGGATGTCGAGGTTGCGGACATCCTCGGGCTTCTTTGCACTCACCATGCCACCGCTCATGTAGCCACTGCGGGCACGGATGTCCACGTCGGGCCGGTTCACCTTTACCTGTAGTTTGTGCCAGGAGACTTTCTTGTCTTTGTCCGCGTAGTACCCGAGCATGTAGTACTGCGTGGATTCGCCAGTCGCTTTGTTGAAGGCAGCAGTGATGTCGTTGGTGTTGTAGTACGCCTTGCCGCCAGTCACGGTAGCGATCTCGTTCATGGTGGTGTGGGTCTGGGCCTCGGTGCCGTATACGTCGTTCAAGCGGACGCGACTGCTGGCTGCCGAGCTGTAAGCGACCAAGCCGCGAGCGTCGATGGGATAGATCGCGATCTGCGACTTATTCAGCGCCTGCATAGTGCGCTCGAAATACGGACGCACGGCGGCAAACAGATCGTCGCTGGTGGTGGCGTTGCTTTCTGGGAGTGGTGGCAGCCCGCCGCCCTCGAGAACGCCGCCGCCGGTCGCGCCGCCGAGCTCGGCGCGGGTGGCGCCGGTGCTGTAGTAGCGCAACGACGCTAGTTCACCGCTTCCGGTGAGCGTGAACGGGAAACCGGCGGTCGCCCAGATGAGCGACTTCCTACCCGGAATCCCCTCCATGCCTTCGGCAACGTGCATCAGCGCAGAAAGCGTGAGCTCGATGGCTTGGGTGAGTTGATACACACCGTACCCGCCGTCGGTGCCGTTGTAGAACTCGTCGAGCGCGCTGGTCTCAAAAGCCACACTCGAGCGATCGGCCCCGGTGTTCGGGTCCACGGCTGGACCAAGTCTATTCGTTGCCGCCAGTGTCGTATTGGTGGCGTCGCTGAGGTTGAGCGTGTCGATGCGCGAAGTAACTTTCTTGAGTGCGGCGAGCAAAACGGCGGTGTCGGTGGTGAAGTCGTGCACCACGCGAACGCCCCGGCGGCCGATGGTGATGAGAGAAGTCGGCTCGTTGGCGTTGATGTGCTGCGCCAGGAACTTGAGCAATTCCGCGCGGGCGTAGACCTGGTCAAGGAAGGGCGTGTTCACCTGATCGAGCACGATGATGGTCATGCCACGAGCGCCGCCGCCGGAGGCATTCACGGCGTTGGTGTAGACGCCCGGTTCGGCCGCCTTGGTCATCTTGCTCATCGGAACCTGCTTCACTTCTTCAAAGGAGATGATCTTCTGCTGCTTGCCCTGGTCCTGCAGGGTGAAATCGCTCTGCTGCAGGCCGCCGATGTGCTGGCCCGACTTGTCCGCGACCACCACCGGCACGAGCACCAGGTTCGACTCCGCGGTGAACGTGGCGCCACTCGGCTGTTGCGGAGCGGCGGCCCCGAGCAGGGGAGCGGCGGCGATGAAGCAGGAAAGCACGATGCTGAGGACGCGGCGCGGGAACGAGACAGGTGGGATCATGGATGCCTCCGGGGGACCAAAGATTGTAACCCAGCGGAGGAGCCGCATGGTTGCGACCCTAGCCGCCAGAAGGCTGCGATTGCCGCATCTTTCCTGCATCGGCGAGGCGCAGGGCACATCCAAGACGTTGGCTGTTAGAATCACGCGCCGAGGACGCACCGAGTGAAGTCAGACTGCCTGTCTTACGTTGCCGAACCGGGGAGCGCTGTTCCAGACATCAGCCGCTTGTTCGCGGACGTGATGGCGCGCGCGGAGGCGGTGCGGGCCTTCTATCCGGCAGGCTTCGGGTTGGCGGCGCAGCCGGCAGATCACCCGGCAGCACGGCGCAAGCAGGTCGCAGACGCACTCGAGCGGCAGAACCGTGCCTGGGGAGCGTCCGCAGCGACGCTCGAGAACATCAAGCGGCTGCGGGAAGGCGCGGGAGCGGTCGTCACCGGCCAGCAGGTTGGATTGTTTGGCGGGCCGCTGTTCGCCATCTACAAGGCGCTCACCGCGATCCGGCTCGCGGCTGAGAGTACGCAGGCAGGCAAGCCGGCGGTGCCTATCTTCTGGCTCGCGACCGAAGACCACGATCTGGCCGAGGTCGATCATGTCGTCCTGCTGGCTGCTGACGGAGGGCTTGTCCGGGTGGCGACGCCGACGCGCGGCGGTGAGAACGCGCCCATGAGTGCGGTGACGTTCGGCGAAGAGATCGCTCCGGTGGTAGCGCAAGCGATCGGCGCGCTGGGCAGCTCGGAAGCCACCGAAGCGCTGCGCGCGGCGTACCAGCCCGGCGAGACGATGGGCTCAGCCTTCGCGCGGCTCTACTCGAAACTGTTTGCGCACTCGGGCGTGATCCTGCTCGACGCCAGCGACCCCGAGCTGCACCGCATCGCGGCCGGCGTCTACACCGCGGCGCTCGACCGATGTAGCGAGCTGCACGCCGCGCTCGCCGCGCGCGACCAGCAACTGGAAAAAGCCGGCTACCACTCGCAGGTGAAAGTCTCATCCTCGCATACTCTTCTTTTCGGAAAATCCAATGGCTCGCGCTTGCCGCTGCGGCGATCGAACGATGGCAGTGGAGGCGACACGTTTGTGCTCGGCGAGCAGAAGCTGAGCGCAGCTGAGGTGCGGAAGGCGATCGCGGAGCATCCGGAGAAGTTCAGTCCCAACGTGCTGTTGCGGCCGGTGGTGCAGGACCACCTGCTGCCCACGGTGGCCTATGTGGGCGGACCGGCAGAGGTGGCGTACTTCGCGCAGGCGGCGGTGGTCTACGAAAAGCTGCTGGGCCGGGTGACGCCGGTCGTCCCGCGCTTTGCGGCCACGCTGGTCGAGCCGCGTATCGCGCGTCTGTTGGAGAGATACCAAGTCCGGCCGGAAGAGACGTTTGCCGGGGTGGAGAAGTTCGCCGCGCTCGTCGCGGCGCGCAATCTTCCCGCCGATGTGGAAGCGGCGATGAAGCGAGCGTCCGACGGACTGGAGCAGGCGATCGCGGCGATGCGGGCGCCGCTCGCGCAACTCGATCCCACGCTGGCGAAGGCGGCGGAAAGATCGGCGGCGAAGATGCGCTACCAGTTGGGGCGCGTCCACGCCAAGGCGTGTCGCGCGCACCTGCGGCGCTCGGAAGAATTGCGGCAGCACGCGCAGCAGATATCGGATGCGCTCTATCCTGAAGGACATTTGCAGGAGCGGCAGATCGCGGGCATATCGTTCCTGGCGCGCTATGGACCGCAATTGCTGTTGACGTTGTACGACGCGATGACTTGTCAGGGACATCAGGTGGTGTACCTGTAGTTTTCGTGGCGCTTCGGTCGAATAGCGCGACCTGCGCGCCTGCCTTCGGCAGAGTGGAAGCTCGCCGCACTCGCATTTGTTAAGTGGAAGGGCCTAGCCAGCGGGCGTATCATCCTTTAGGTCTGGAGTTGGTCTGGAGCTTTTATGGCGAAGAAATCTTCCGACATGTTCGAGGTCACCTGTCCGTGCTGCGCCGCGGTGTTGAAGGTGGACGCAGCCACCGAGGCGGTGATCGCGCACACCCCGCCGCCGACCAAGCGCATGTTCAACGATATGGAAGAGGCGGCCAAGGCGATGCATCAGCAGGATGACCGTCGCGAGTCGCTCTTCCGCCAGTCGGTCGAGGCGGAGAAGAACAAGGCGCAGCTGATGGAGAAGAAGTTCGCCGAAGCGGTGAAGCGCGCCAAGGAAACGCCCGACGAGAAGTTCATCCGCGACATCGACCTCGACTAGCGGACAATGCCGCCGCCTCCGCCTCCGTTGCTGCTCGGCCATCGCGGCGCGCGCGCTTACGCCGCCGAAAATACCTTTGACGCCTTTGCCCTCGCACTGGAACACGGCTGCGATGGTTTCGAGTTCGACGTCCGGCTCAGCTCCGACGACCGCGCGCTCATCTGCCACGACGCCGACTTCGCGCGTGTCCCGGTAGCCGAGAACACCTGGGCCAACCTCGCCAAGTTGCAGGGCGGCCTCATGCCGCTGCTCGAGCACGTGATGAAGCACTACGCGGCGAAGGCCTTCCTCGATATCGAATTGAAAGTCCCCGGGCTCGACGATGAGGTGCTGGACGCGCTGCGCGACTATCCGCCACAGCACGGTTACGTGGTCTCGTCATTCCTGCCGCAGGTGATCGAGTCGCTGGGCAAGCGGGAGAAGAAGCTGCGGCTGGGTTTCATCTGCGATGACAAGCGCTGGCTGGGAAAGTGGCGCGAGCTGCCGGTCGAAGTGGTGGCGCCGCACTATGGTCTGGTGGACGAAGCGCTGGTTCGCGAACTGCACGCCGCGGGGAAACAGGTCTACGTCTGGACGGTGAACCGCGCGGAAGCGATGCAGCAGATGGCGGAGCTGGGCGTGGACGCGATCATCAGTGACGACACGCAGCTCTTAAGCCGCACGCTGCGGCCGCGAAAGTCCTGAAGGTTTTACCAGGAACGCGGAGCGCAACCAACCAACAGGGCCTGGTCCGACCGAAACGGGAATGTTCAACCGCTTTGCGCAAACGCAGGAAAACAAAGCAAATTTCCTCGCGACACACATTCCTACCAAGCGCATGGGCACCCCCGAAGAGATTGCAAATGCCATCGTGTTCATTAGTTCTGACAAGGCCTCCTATATCATCGGTGCATCCCTGGCGGTGGATGGAGGGATGACCGCGGGCTGATTCCGGGGCCGCCTCCACCGAGATTTTCAATAGGAGTGACTACACGCACCAGGAGAAATTCAATGAACCCGACTAAGCAGGAAACAAATAAGGCACTCGTTCTTGAGGCATTTGACACTCTCTTCAACCAGCGTGACTACGTGGCAGCTGAGCGCTTCTGGTCGCCCAACTACATCCAGCACAGCGCTCATATCGCACCCGGTCGCGAGGGTCTGTTCAATCTCATCAAGAGCATCCCGCCAACGCTGATGTACGAACCGGGAACGATCGTGGCTGAGGGGGACCTGGTGATCGTGCACGGACGATTTAGCGGTTTCGGTGCGCCTGTGAATTGGATCGCCGCAGACATAGTGCGCATTCAAAACGGGATCCTGGTTGAACATTGGGACGTGATTCAGGATGAAGCGACGGAAGAACAGTCGCTAAGCAAACGGCCCATGTTCGGAACTATGTTCCCGACCTAGGCTTGATAGGCTCTCGAGCCGCTCAACGGACCCAATACCCGAAGCCGCCCCTTCCTTTACACCTTTCGCGTCAACGTGTTACATTCAATGGGTCGCAAAAAGGAAATAAATAACAGGAGTGCATCAGGTTCAGTGATAGCGAGAGAGCGCAAGGCCAACGTCATTACGAAGTTCCGCACGCATGACTCGGACACGGGCAGTCCGGAGGTGCAGATTGCCATCCTCAGCGAGCGGATCGGCGAACTGACGGACCACTTCAACACGCACAAGAAAGACCACGCGTCCCGGCGCGGTCTACTCATGATGGTCAGCAAGCGCCGTCGCCTGCTTGACTACCTCAAGACGTACGACGCCGACCGTTACCAAGCCGTCATTCAGAAGCTCGGCATCCGTAAGTAAGCCCAGCCACTGATAGCGTCCTTTGACCGGGGCAGACGTGTGTCCACCTCGGGCGATCGGCAGGTCCCGCGCAAGCTCTCGCATGTATCCCTTCTGTGACGCAGGCACGGGTGTGCTTGCCACTTTATGCGGGACGCAAGGCGCAACCCTGTGGGCTGAACCCACGCTCCTGAATCCGAAAGGAACACCATGAAGCAGACAGCTTCTGTAGAACTAGCCGGCGGCAAAACCCTTACCCTCGAGACTGGACACCTGGCGAAGCAGGCGCACGGCGCGTGCGTGGTACGCATGGGCGATGACGTGGTGCTGGGCACCGCCTGCGCCAACGCCGATGCGCGCGAGGGCATCGATTTCTTCCCCCTCACTTGCGACTATCGCGAGTACACCTACGCCGGCGGACGCTTTCCCGGCGGGTTCATCAAGCGCGAAGGACGTATGTCGGACAAGGAAACGCTGACCAGCCGGCAGATCGACCGGCCGATCCGTCCGCTGTTCCCGGAAGGCTTCCGCTGCGAGACGCAGGTCATCGCGTTCGTGTTGTCGGCGGACTCGGAGAACGATCCGGACGTGCTCGCCATCAATGCCGCAAGCGCGGCACTGGCGATCTCCGACATCCCCTTCAACGGCCCCATCGGCGCAGTGCGCGTGGGCGTGGTGGAAGGCCGCATGATCATCAATCCTACGTATGAAGAGCAGCGCGCGAGCCTGCTCAACATCACCGTGGTCGGCACGCAGAACGGTATCGTGATGATCGAGTCGGGCGCGAAGGGCGTGAAGGAAGAGACCGTGGTCGAGGCCATCGACTTTGCGCACACTGAGATCAAGAAGATCTGCGCCGTGATCCAGGACCTCGCCGTGAAAGTCGGCAAGGCGAAGCGCGCCGTCTCCGAAGTGGAGCACGACGAGACCTACTACGCCGGCCTGAAGGCAAGTATCGGCGCGCAGCTGGCCGACGCGATGAACACGGAGAAGTATCCCAAGGCGGAGAGCTATGCCAAGGTCAAGGCCATCAAGAAAGAGTTCAAAGACCAGATCCCGGAGACGGACGTTGCTGCGCGCGCGAAGTTCTCCAAATACTTCGGCCAGCTCCAGGAGAACATCTTCCGCGAGCAGGTGGTGGAGCAGAAGCGCCGCCCAGACGGACGCGCGTTCGATCAGATCCGGCAAATCACTTGCGAGATCGGCGTATTGCCGCGCGTGCATGGCTCGGCTGTGTTCACCCGTGGCGAGACGCAGGCCTTGGTCACCACCACGCTTGGTACCGGAGACGACACGCAGCGCATGGAAGGCTTCGAAGGCGCGAAAGAGAAGCTTTTCATGCTGCACTACAACTTCCCGCCCTTCTCCGTGGGCGAAGTGAAATTCCTGCGCGGCGCGGGCCGCCGTGAGATCGGGCACGGCGCGCTGGCGGAACGCGCGCTGACCGCGGTGCTGCCGACGGAAGAAGCCTGGCCGTACACCACGCGCGTGGTCTCGGACATCCTGGAGTCGAACGGTTCATCGTCAATGGCGTCGATCTGCGGCGGGACTTTGGCGATGCTCGATGCCGGCGTGCCGCTCACCGGTTCGGTGGCGGGCGTGGCGATGGGACTGGTGAAGGAAGGCGAGAAGTACGCCATCCTCTCCGACATCGCGGGCGCCGAAGACCACTACGGCGACATGGACTTCAAAGTCGCGGGCACGCGTGAAGGCATCACCGCGCTGCAGATGGATATCAAGGTGCCGGGCATCACCTCGGCGATCATGCGCGAGGCGTTGCAGCAGGCGCTGCGTGGGCGGTTGCACATCCTCGACAAGATGGCGGAAGCGATCACGCAGCCGAAGCAGATCTCGCAATACGCGCCGCGCTTCTACACCGTCACCATCCCGACGGACAAGATCCGCGAGCTGATCGGACCGGGTGGCAAGGTGGTCCGCGGCATCACGGAAGCGACGGGCGTGAAGATCGACATCGAAGACAGCGGCTTAGTCAAAGTCGCGTCGAGCGATGAGGCTTCCGCGCAACGCGCGTTGCAGATGATCGGCGACATCTGTGCCACCGCCGAAGTGGGCAAGACATATCTCGGCAAGGTCGTGCGGCTGGCAGAGTTCGGCGCGTTCGTCGAGATCTTCCCCGGCACCGACGGGTTGCTGCACATCAGCGAGGTGGCGGAGCATCGCATCGGCGACATCCGCGACGAGCTGAAAGAAGGCGACCAGATCCTGGTGAAGGTGCTCTCCGTCGAAGGCAATCGCATCCGGCTCTCGCGCAAGGCGGTGTTGAAGGAACAGCGCGCCAAGATGGGCGGCGGTGAAGGCGGCGAGGGCGGCGATGGCGGCGGCGACGGTGGCGGTGGCGAGCCGGTGGGCGGTGGCGGTAGCGGCCGCAGCGTCGATCGCAGCATGCCACAGCGTGCCGGCTCGATGACCATCGAGGGCGGCGGCGATTTCGACGACGCCCAGCCCGACAACGAACCGAAC
>JALYLW010000031.1 GCA_030774055.1 Acidobacteriota bacterium | reverse complement strand
CCACAGCACCGTGCGCGAGTAGTGCTTCACCACGTCCGAAACCAGGATGCCGAGGGCGGAGAGCGCTCCGGGATGCGCCGGCACCAGCACGCGCGGGATGGCGAGCGCCTGGGCCAGTTCGCAGGCGTGCAGCGGACCGGCGCCGCCGAAAGCCACCAGGGTGAAGGCGCGCGGATCGTGTCCGCGCTCGATGGAGACCACGCGCAACGCTTTTTCCATGTTGGCGTTGACCACGCGGATGACGCCGGCGGCAAAAGCTCCGACTTCCATCGCCGATCCGCTGCGCTTGAGCCACGCGCGTACCAGCGTCCGCGTGCGTTCGAGATCGAGGGTGAAGCCGCCACCGAGAAAGGCATCCGAACGCAGGCGGCCGAGCAGCAGGTTAGCGTCGGTGACGGTGGGCTGCTCGCCGCGTCCGTAGCAGATCGGCCCGGGCTCGGCGCCGGCGGATTCGGGACCCACGCGCAACGCGCCGGCCGCGTCAAAGCGGGCGAGCGAGCCTCCACCCGCGCCCACGGTGTGGATGTCGAGCATGGGCACGCGCACCGGCAGGCCGGCAACGTCCGCTTCATTCGTTGTCTGCGCCGCGCCGTCGGCCAAGCAAACGTCGGTCGAGGTGCCGCCCATGTCAAATCCGATGATGCGGTCGCAGCCGCTGCGCCGCGCCATCGCGGCCGCGCCCACCACGCCACCGGCCGGCCCGGAGAGTACCGTCCTTACGGGCTCACTTGCCGCAGTCGCCAGCGCGGTGATGCCGCCGGAGGATTGCATGACGAAGATGCGCGGCTGGACTTGGGCTGCGCCTTGGCCCAGCCGCGCCGCGAGATTCTCGAGATACCTCTGCATCACCGGTTGCAGGTACGCATTCACCGCGACCGTGCTCATGCGCTCATACTCGCGAAACTCGGGCAGGATCTGGTGCGAGAGCGAGAGCGGCACGCCGAGAGTTGCGAGCGCCGCGGCGACGGCGCGCTCGTTCTCCGGCGCGACGAACGAGAACAGCAGGCACACGGCGATGGCTTCGGGACGCGCGGCCGCAACTCGCGCGGCGAGGCGCGCGAGTTCTTTTTCGTCGGGCCGGCGCAGGATGGCGCCGTCGGCGGAGACGCGCTCGTCCACGCCAAAGCGCAGTTCCTGCGCGACCAGTGGCGGCGTGCGGTCGAAGAAGAAGTCGTAGAGGCGCGGGCGGTGCTGGCGGCCGATCTCGATCGCGTCCTCGAAGCCGGCGGTGGTGACGAGCGCGACACGCGCGCCCTTGCGCTGTAGCAGCGTGTTCGTCCCGACCGTGGTGCCGTGCAGCAGCCGCACCGGGCGGGGCGTGCCAGTACGCGAAACCGCCTCGGCGATGGACTGCGACGGGTCGGCGGGCGTGGAAAAGACTTTCAGGATGCGGATGCGTCCGCGCTCGATCCAGACGCAGTCGGTGAAGGTGCCACCAGTATCGACGGCAACGCTGGCTTCTGGTCTGTGTCTCGTGTCCGTGTTCCTGGCGCGCGGCACGCTAGCCGTTCCAGTGAGACGAGATGGTGACCGCGCCCGCAACGATGCAGAAGCATGAGGTCAGCGCAGCGGCCAGGCGCGCCCCGAAGTGCGGACGCGAGCCCACAAAGCGCAACGCCGGGCCCGCGATCAAGCCATAGCCCACCATGGCGGCGATGATGCCGAGCGTGAATGCGCCGACGCGCAGCGCGGAGATGACCAGCGTCTCGCTCAGCGCGATGGGCACGACGGCGAGCAGCCCGCGGACGCCACCAAAGGCGAAGAGCGCGCCCAGGGCGGCGGCGAGGCGTCCTTCGCCATGACGATGGGGTGCGTGGGAAGAGTCGCGAGTGAAGAAGTGCAGATGGAAGTGGCGGTGCTGGTGCGCGCGGTGTGACGCGTCATGGGACGCGTCGTGGGAATGGACGTGCGCGTGCGAATGCGAATGAAGCTCGATCTTGCCGAACAGCAGCGCCGCTAGCATCACGAGGCCGGCAAGCAAGAGCAGTGTGCCCGCAGCGACGTCAAGACGGATCTCCCAGTCCTGCGACAGCAGTCCCCGGCCGAAGTGCGCGGCCAGGCCGGCGGCAGCGATCACGGCGGCGTGTCCGATGGCGAAGCGGGCCGAGACAAAGACGACGCGGCGAGTGCCTCCGCTCACCGCGCTGAGCGCGGTGATGGCCGCGAGATGGTCAGGGCCAAGCCCGTGGAGCGCGCCGGCGAGAAAGATCAGGAGGATGAGCATCGCTTCATTCGGAATGCGCGATTGTAGCAAAGCGGGCGCGCGAGCCAGGTGGTCAGAAGCGTTTGGCCATCTGGAAGGCGTCGAGCGAATCGAGGTAATAGCGCGGGATGGTGCGGATGATGGTGTAGCCGAGCCGTTTGTAGAAATTCACCGCCGCAAGATTATCGACCGCGACTTCGAGCACGATGGCGACGGCGCCCGCGGCGCGCAAGCGCTCTTCCGCGGCTGCCATCAGGCGCGTGCCCAGGCCGCTGCGGCGCGCGTCCGCGCGTATGTCGATGGTGACGATCCATCCGTAATCGCGTTGCATGTGCGCGATGAGGAAGCCGGCGAGTGCTCCACGTTCATCCTCCGCAACGATGGTGAAGGCGCGGCGGCGGCGGATGAAGTGGTTGAGTTCCGCGGCGGGATAAGCGATGCCTTCGGCGAAACACTGCTGGTCGAGCGCGAGCAGCGCGTCGAAGTCGCCGACGGCGTAGTCGCGCAGCGTCAGTCGTTGGTCGTCGGTCTGGTCGTTGGTTTGGTCGTTCGTCCGGACGACGCGCCCTGCGCTTTTGGCTTTCGGCTCTTTGCTCTTGGCGGCGCGCATCCCCAAACGATACACCCGTGCCGGGGGCCCAAGTCATAGCAGAGTGGGATGAGCGCGGGTGAGCAGCAGATGGCCGACTCGGCCAATCTCCCATGGAGCTGGAAGCAGTCGCGTCAGGGACGCAGCGCGATCAAAGGCTCGTCGGAAACGGTGCGCTTGAGCTGGCCGCAAGCGGCGTAGATGTCGCGGCCGCGAGGGCGGCGGATGAACGTGGGCAGGCCCGCCTTGATCAGGACTTGCTGGAAGGCGCGGACGCGGTCGTCGGCAGGCGTGCCGAAATCGATGCCCGGGCCGGGATTGAGCGCGATGAGATTGACCTTGGCGCGCAGTCCGCGGAGCAGCTCGGCGAGTTCGCGGGCATGCTGCACGTCGTCATTCACGTGGTCGAGCAGCACGTACTCGAAAGTGATGCGCTCGCGGTTGCGCAGTGGGAAAGCGCGCGCGGCGTCGAGCAGCATGGCGATCGGCCACTTGCGATTGAGGGGCATGATGCGGGCGCGAACCTCGTCATTCGAGGCGTTCAACGAGATGGCCAGCTTCGGACGCACCGGCTCCTGGCCGAAATCATGGATGCGCGGCACGATGCCGGCGGTAGAAACCGTCATGCGCGAGGCAGGGATGCCGGCGCCTTCCACCAGCAGCCGCACCGCCTTGATGAGATTGTCGTAGTTGAGAAAGGGCTCGCCCTGTCCCATGAAGACCAGGTTGATGCGGTCTTCGCCCACGCGCGCGCCGCGCTCGTTGAGTACCGCCAGCACCTGTCCAACGATCTCCCCGGCGCTGAGGTTGCGCTGCATGCCGAGCGTAGCGGTAAGGCAGAACTGGCAATCCACCGCGCACCCGACCTGGCTGGAGACGCAGATGGTGGCGCGGTCCCAACTCTTCGCTCTCAAGGTCTGCGATCCCGAAGTCTTCGTTCCCGAAGCCGGCCCTGCTTCTTCATCACCGGCGGGCGAGCCGTCGCCGGCCTCGCCGCCATCGCCTTCGGGCATCCACACGGTCTCCACGCTTTGGCCGTCGGCGAAGGCGATCAGGTAACGGATGGTCCCGTCGCTCGAACTGTACTGGCGCTCGATGCGCGGCAGGCCAAGGGTGAAGGGTGCGGTGAGCGGATCACGCATGCGTTGCGGCAGCGTGGAGGCGGCGTCGAGCCCGCTCACGCGCTCCCGATAGATGGCCTGAAAAAGTTGGCGGGCACGATATTCCGGCTCGCCGGCTTCTTGGACGAGCGCGGTAAGCTCATGAATATCAAGGCCTAATAGTTCGAATTGTGAGTCACTACGCATGCATCCAATAGGAGGCGCAGAAGCAGGGCCCTCGCGCCATTCTAGTACGTTTATGGGACGCAGCGCGTCCTTCTAAGATACTGAAAATAGAGGGCTAATGTTACCGGCGCGAGCGGTATGCTGTGTAACAATCGATACCGGAGTCGCGGAAAGAAAGTCATGGTCGAAGACGTTCGCAACATCCATCGCGAGGTATTGCCCAACGGTCTGATCGTGCTGACCGAGCAGATGCCCCATCTGCGCTCGGTCTCGATCGGCATCTGGGTGAAGTCGGGGTCGCGCGATGAGACGGCCGAGCACAACGGCATCTCGCACTTCGTGGAGCACATGGTGTTCAAGGGCACCAGCTCGCGGACGGCGGAAGACATCGCCCGGCAGATCGATTCCCTCGGCGGCAACATGGACGCCTTCACCGCCAAAGAGTGTGTGTGCTTCAACGTGAAGGTGCTCGATGAGCATATGCCCATCGCCTTCGACGTGCTCAGCGACCTGGTGCTGCATCCCGTGTTCGACGCGAAAGATATCGTGCGCGAGCGCGGCGTGATCATGGAAGAGATCAAGATGGATGAGGACAATCCCGATTACCTCGTCCACGAGATCTTCACGCAAAGCTTCTGGCAGGATCACCCCCTGGGCAAGCCCATCCTGGGGACGAAAGAGACGGTGCGGAACTTCGAGCAGCCGCTGCTGCTCGACTACTACGCCCAGCGCTTTGCTCCCGGGAACCTGATCATCTCGGCGGCCGGGAACGTGGACCACGCACAGTTCGTGGAGATGGTGAAGAGCCGGTTCCAGGCACTGAAACCGGTGGCTAACGGCTTTCACGGCCCAGCGCCGGCGATCACCGCGCGCATCAATATGCGCAACAAGAAGGCGCTCGAGCAGGTACAGATCTGCGTGGGCGTGCCTTCCTACCACATCTCGCACGCGGGCCGGTACGTGTCTTACATCCTGAACACGCTGCTCGGCGGCGGCATGAGCTCGCGCCTCTTTCAGAATATCCGCGAGCGCCAGGGGTTGGCGTACTCCATCTACAGCGACCTGAATCCGTACCGCGATACCGGATGCCTCTCGGTGTACGCCGGCACGTCGATCGAGTCGGCGTCGAACGTGGTCGAATCGGTGGTCGAGGAGTTCCGCAGGTTGAAGGGTGACGCCGTGCCCGCAGATGAGTTGCGCCGCGCCAAGGACCAGCTCAAAGGCTCGCTGATGTTGAGCCTGGAATCCACCACCGCGCGGATGTCGAACCTTGCCCGGCAGGAGATGTACTTCGACCACTTTGTCGGGCTCGACGAGATCATCGATCGCATCGAGGCGGTCGAGGCCGGCGACTTGCAGGCCTACGCGAATGAGTCGTTCCAGACCGACTCTGTCGCCGTAACCGTGCTCGGAAACCTTGGCGGCCTGAAGATCTCGCGCGAACAGTTAGCCTGCTGAGCGCTCCCCAGGGGCTGGACCACCCGTCGCTTCGTCCGTCCGGCCTTGGTTTACAAATGGACAAATTGGGTGACATTCGTTGACATTTTCTGTCAGTCGGGTCGCGCATGGTCTAGGCAGGGCGCGGTGGATATCTCGTAACTAACTCATTCTACATTAGATATTTGATTGCCTGCTGCCTCATCGAATGGGGGATGGATTGCACTACATACCCCGTGATGGAACCCCGTCTCATGAAGGTCGCGCTGTTTGCCATGGTGATCGTCGCTGTGGCGTGCATGAGCGTGTTCACCGTGGAACCCGGAACCGGCTCTTATCAGGCTGTGAATGGGCCGACAACGGTTTTCCAGGGGCTACGCGCAGCCATGCTGGTGATGTTACTGGTAATGGCCGGTGCGACCGTCGTAACCAGCTACGGGGCTCACACCGGAACCGTGCGCGCCACTGATTCCGAGCGTTCCTGCACCATGCTTTGCTAGTCTTCCCTTCCTTTGCTCGGTTCCCAACCCTGCGTAACGAGTTATCTGTTCAGTTGCAAAGCTTCAAGCTTCACCTTCTTAAGGAGGAGGCGTAATGAGGAAACAGAAAGGTTTCTCGCTTATCGAACTGCTGATCGTGGTGGCGATCATTCTGATCATCGCCGCGATCGCGATCCCCAACTTGCTCAGCGCCCGTAAGTCGGCGAACGAGAGTTCGGCTGTGGGTTCGCTCCGCACCATCAACACCGGCGAAGTCAGCTTCCAGGGCAAGCACAACGCTTATACCTGCACGCTGGGCAACATGGGTCCGCTGCCGGGCGACGCTTACCTTGACGCCTTGCTGGCTGGAGCTACCACCGCGGCTACCGCAAAGAGCGGCTACTTCTTCAACACTGGAACCTGCGGCGCGGCCGTAGCCATCCCGCCTGCTATCGCTCCTGTGGCCACCCCGGTGGTCTCGTACGAGTGGTGGACACAGCCGGCGAACGCTGGCGTCACGGGTAACTCTTCCTTCTGCACCGATACCTCTGCGGTGATCTGGAAGGATGTAGCCACCCCGTCGAGCGGAGTTACCTGCTTAGCGACCAAGACACCGATCGGGTAACACTGGATCCATAACTGACCACCGAGCCAGGGGCTTCCCCCTGGCTCCTTTTTTTGCCGCGACCCGACACGCCCTCGCGACCTGCTTCCGGCAGGCAGATGCGACCACCGCCGGTTCGCTGCTGTGCTAGGCTGCGCCCATGAGCGGGGCACGTTCCTCCTGGATCGAGATCGGCTTGCTTGCAGCGATCGTCGCCATGGTCACCGTGATCGCGGTGCCGGGGATCCTGGTCAGCAAGAGATCGGTGAACGAGAGCGAGGCGGTCGGGGCTTTGCGGGCGCTGAATGTGGCGGAGTTGAGCTACCACAATCGGCATCCCGCGACCGGCTTCACCTGCTCGCTCGAAGAACTCGGCGACGAGCGCTTGATCGACGCTAAGACCGCGAGCGGCATCCGTTCCGGCTACCGCCTGCGGGCAAGTGGATGCCGCAGCGGCACCCCCAAGTCGGCGGTGATCACTGAATACCAATGGTTCGCCGACCCGGTGGGTCCTGAGAGCGGGACGCGTCACTTCTGCACCGATCAGAGCTCGGTCGTCCGGGGTAGCGACCAACGGTCGGGCCAGGACTGTCTGGTGCTGGGGTCGGAACTGTAAGCCTGGAGCTGTGCGGCTGCCGTCCCAGCCGGCAGCTGACAAAATTCAGCCTTGGCGATTGTCAATTATTGTCAATCGCCATCCATTTTCCCCGTCCTGTGTCTAGGCGCCTCCGAGTCGCACCAAATGTTCTTGTAAGAGATTGATAACAATACAGAAAGTGGTGGCGCTAAATCTGTGGATAACCCCTAGAGTGGACTCGAACGTGCGCTTAGATACACCCGCAGGGGTAGGAATCGACGTAGAGTTCATTTCCAAATTGAGAGAGTAGAGAGAGGAAGACAAAGAATGCGGAAACAGAAGGGCTTCTCGCTTATCGAACTGCTGATCGTGGTGGCGATCATTCTGATCATCGCCGCGATCGCGATCCCCAACTTGCTCAGCGCCCGTAAGTCGGCGAACGAGAGCTCGGCTGTGGGTTCGCTCCGCACCATCAACACCGGCGAAGTCAGCTTCCAGGGCAAGCACAACGCTTATACCTGCACGCTGGGCAACATGGGTCCGCTGCCGGGCGACGCTTACCTT
>JALYLW010000030.1 GCA_030774055.1 Acidobacteriota bacterium | reverse complement strand
GGACCGACGCGCGTCGGTCCATTCGGCCTGCTGCAGCCGCTGGCCGACGGGCTCAAGTTCCTCCTGAAGGAAGACATCGTTCCCACCAACGTCTACAAGCCGCTCTACATCGCGGCGCCGATGATCTCGGTGGCGCTCGCGCTCATGTCCATCGCCGTCGTCCCCTTCGGCGAGAACCTGCGCTTCGGCAGCTTCACTACCCCCGCGCAGATCACCGACGTCAACATCGCGCTGCTGCTCTTGCTTGGCGTGACCTCGGTCGCCGTCTACGGCGTAGCCCTGGCGGGATGGTCCTCGAACTCGAAGTATTCGCTGCTCGGCTCACTCCGCGCCAGCGCGCAGATGGTCAGCTACGAAGCCTCGCTCGGACTCTCGCTCATCGGCGTGCTGCTGCTCTCCGGCTCGCTCAGCTTGCGCGAGATCGTCAATGCGCAGTCGGGGACCTACTTCGGATTCCTGCCGCGCTGGTTCTTCTTCCCGCAGTTCATCGCCTTCTTCGTCTACCTGACCGCCGCCTTTGCGGAGACCAACCGCATCCCGTTCGATCTCCCCGAAGCCGAGACCGAGCTCGTCGCCGGATATCACACCGAGTACAGCGCGATGAAGTTCGCCATGTTCTTCATGGCCGAGTACACCAACATGATTACCGTGGCCTGCGTGGCGACGCTGCTGTTCTTCGGCGGATGGCACGGGCCGGCGCTTCCCTTCTTGCCCGCATTCCTACAGAGTTTCGTCCCGCTCTTCTGGTTCGCGCTCAAAGTCTTCTGTTTTCTTTTTCTATACATCTGGATCCGCGGCACGCTTCCGCGTTTCCGCTATGACCAACTGATGGCCTTTGGCTGGAAAGTCCTCCTGCCCATCGCCATCGCCAACATCGTCTTTACAAGCCTGTTCATCGCGTTGACCAGCTGATGCACACCGTCCTGTTCCTCGTCTTCGCCGCCGTCTGCGTCGCCGCCGCCATCAACCTGGTGGCGCAGCGCCACCCCATCAACTCGGCGCTCTCGCTCATTGTCGTGATGGGCTCGCTCGCCCTGCTCTATCTCTTGCTGGGCGCGGAGTTCGTTGCTGCCGTGCAGATCATCATTTATGCCGGCGCCATCATGGTGCTCTTTGTCTTCACCATCATGTTGCTCAACGCCGGGGAGGAAGAATTTTCCAAGGGCAGCCGCGTCGCCATCATGTTCGGAGTACCCGCAGTCGCCGTCATCGTCTGCGGGCTCGCGTACGTGCTCAGCCGCGGTATCGGCACGGCCGCGCTCGGCGACTTTATCGGCGGACCCAAGGAGATCGGCCGCTTGCTCTTCCGCGACTTCCTGCTGCCTTTTGAAGTCACCTCGGTGCTGATCCTCATCGCCATCATGGGCGCCGTGGTGCTCGCCAGACGGGAAGAAAGGTGACGAGGTGAACATGATGACGAACACCGTCCCCATCGCCTGGTATCTCGTGCTGAGCGCGGTGCTGTTCGCGTGCGGCGTGACCGGCTTCCTCATCCGCCGCAACATCATCACCATCTTCATGTCGATCGAGCTGATGTTGAACGCGGTGAACCTGTCGTTCGTCGCCTTCGCTTACCAGTGGAAGCAGCTTTCCGGCGAGGTCTTTGTGTTCTTCGTGATGGTGGTAGCGGCCGCAGAAGCCGCCGTCGGACTCGCCATCATCATCTCCGTATTCCGCACGCGCGAGACGCTAAACGTGGACAAGGTGGATCTGCTGAAACTTTGACTCGAAGACTATGACCTCTAGCCTCCATCTCTGGCTCATCCCGCTGCTGCCGCTCCTGGGCGCCGCGCTCAACGGCCTGCTTGGCCGCAGCTTCTCGAAGCGCACCGTCGCCATCATCGGCGTGGGATTCCCGGGCGGGGCCCTGGCATGGGCTCTGGTCGTGACTTCGCGGTTCCTGGCGCTGCCGTTCGAGCGCATCCCATACAACGAATACATCCTGCCGTGGATCGTTGCCGGCAGCTTCCAAGCCAACATCGCCTTTTATCTCGACCAGCTTTCGCTGGTGATGCTGCTGGTCGTGACCGGTGTCGGCTTCCTTATCCACGTCTACTCGATCGGATACATGGAGCACGAAGGCGGCTACTACCGCTTCTTCGCGTATCTGAACCTCTTCATGTTCTTCATGCTCATGCTCATCCTCGCCGACAACTACCTGCTGATGTTCGTGGGCTGGGAGGGGGTGGGGCTGGCCTCCTACTTGCTGATCGGTTTCTTCTTCCTGCGCGATTCGGCCGCGAACGCCGGCAAAAAAGCGTTCATCGTGAACCGCGTCGGCGACTTCGGATTCCTGCTCGGCATGTTCCTGCTGGTCAAGCACTTCGACTCGCTGAATTTCGCCGACATCTTCAAGGCCGCCTCGCAACATCCGGTCGAAACCGCGGGCGCCGGGTTGCTGACCGCCATCTCGCTGCTGCTGATGGTGGGCGCGACGGGAAAATCCGCGCAGCTCCCACTCTACGTCTGGTTGCCGGACGCGATGGAAGGCCCTACGCCGGTGAGCGCGCTCATCCACGCCGCCACCATGGTGACGGCGGGCATTTACATGATTGCGCGCTCGAATCCCATCTTCAGCCGCTCGCCCATCGCGCTGACGGTAGTCGCCGTGATCGGCTGTCTCACCGCCATCTTCGCCGCCACCATCGGCATGACGCAGACAGACATCAAGCGCGTGCTCGCCTACTCCACCATCTCGCAGCTCGGCTACATGTTCATGGCGTGCGGCGTGGCCGCGTACTCCGCCGGCATCTTCCATCTCATGACGCACGCCTTCTTCAAGGCGCTGCTCTTCCTCTGCGCCGGCTCGGTCATCCACGCGCTCGCCGGCGAGCAGGACATGCGCCGCATGGGCGGCCTGCGCACCAAGATCCCGTGGACGTTCTGGACCATGACCGCCGGCACCTTCGCCATCGCCGGATTCCCGCCGCTCGCCGGCTTCTTCTCCAAGGACCAGATCCTGTGGAAGGCGTGGTCCACCACCGCGCTCCGCCCCGTCGCCGGCCCCATGCTCAACTACACGCTCTGGGCGCTCGCGCTGCTCACTGCGTTGCTCACGTCCTTCTACATGTTCCGCTTGTGGTTTCTGACGTTCTTCGGGGAATACCGTGGCGCGACTGCTCACAGCGATGGCGGGCACGAAGGCGGCGGACTTGGCGAACCGCATGAGAGCCCGAAGATCATGCTCGCGCCGCTCGTGCTGCTCGCGGTGCTCTCCGTCGTTGGCGGATGGGTGGGCGTGCCGCACGCGCTTGGCGGCAGCAACCGCTTCGACCAGTTCCTCGCGCCGGTCATCCAACCGAGTTTGGAAGCCATGCCCGCGGGCCAGCCTGCCGGTGAGCCGCAGCAGCAGGCCGCCGAAGAGCATGCGGAGCGAAAAACGGAGCTCGCGCTCACCGCGGCTTCCGTCGGCGTGGCCGCCCTCGGATTCGGGCTTGCCTGGCTCTTCTATTTCAAGCGTCGCGACCTGCCCGCAAAGGTCACCGCGGCGCTCGGCGGCGTCTATGAGACCGTTCGCGACAAGTATTACGTCGACCAGCTCTACGACTCGGTCTTCGTTCGCCCGCTGCTCGGGCTCTCTACCTTCTTCTGGCGCAGCATCGACGTCGGCGTGATCGACGCCTCCGTCAATGGCGCCGCTGACGCTTCGCGTGATGTTTCCGACGGATTCCGCCAAATGCAGTCCGGCAACATCCGCTCCTACGCGGGATGGATCGCCACCGGCGCCGCCCTCGTGCTCGCCTACAT
>JALYLW010000029.1 GCA_030774055.1 Acidobacteriota bacterium | reverse complement strand
CCACCAGCTCGCGCGCGATGAAGCGCGCGCGGTGGTCGCGAAGAACCACAGCTTCGACCCCAAGAATGAAGACGCCTTCGAAGACTGGGACACGGTCAAGAGCCAGGAGATGGTGGGCAAGATCTTTGACGCGATGAATATGTTCCTGGGCAGTGTGGGGCTGGTCACGCTGGCGCTGGGCGCCATCGGCATCATCAACATCATGCTGGTGTCGGTGGCCGAGCGGACCAAAGAGATCGGATTACGCAAGGCGTTGGGCGCCACCAATCGCAACATCCTCACGCAATTCCTGCTCGAGGGCGTGATCCTCACCATCATCTCCGGTGGCCTGGGGATGGGCGCGGCCTGGGGGATCATGGCGGCGTTGCACCTGCTGCCCTCGCCTCCGGGCTTCGATCCGCCCACGCTGGTGGCGTCGAGCGCGATGCTGGCGATCGGATCGCTGTCGCTGGCCGGGATCGTGGCCGGCGTCTATCCCGCGCGCAAAGCCGCCGCGCTGCAACCGGTGGAAGCGCTGAGGAAGGAATAACCTTACCCAATGTTCCGTGACCTGCTCCAGGAAGCCTACGGCGCCATGCAGCACGACCGTCGCCGCGCCGCCCTCACCATGCTCGGCATGGCGTGGGGCATCGCGACCGTGATCCTGCTGCTCGCCTATGGCGCGGGATTCGGCGTGGCCATCACCAATATCTTCGAGTCGTTCGGCACCAAGGTGATCGGCGTGTTTCCGGGACGCACTTCGCTGCAAGCCGGCGGCGCTAAGGCAGGCGTTCAGGTTCGCTTTCAGTATGAAGACATCGATCGGCTGGTGAACTCGGTGCCGATGATCCGCCACATCTCGCCCGACGTAGGCAAGACGACGACCGTGGCTGTGGATAATCGCAGCTACCAGCTATATGTAGACGGCGTGAGCACCGGCATGCAGGGCATCCGCAAGCTGCATCCCGAGGCGGGCCGCTTCTTCAACGACGAAGACTACATGCAGCGCGCGCGCGTCGCCGTGATCGGCTCGGAAGCCAAGACAAAATTGTTTTCCGGCCGCTACGCGCTGGGCGAGTACATCCGCGTGAACGGCATCAGCTTCCAGGTGATCGGCGTGCTCGAGGCCAAGATGCAAGAGGGCGACGACAACATCAACCGCATCATCTATATCCCGTTCACCACCATGAGCGACATCAAGAACACGCAGTATCTCGACGGCATCTGGGTGGATTATGAGGGCCTGGATTACGAAAAAGCCGAGCGCATGGTGCGCGGCACGCTGGGGCAGGCGCACAACTTCCGGGCGGACGACCGGCGCGCCATCTTCGTATTCAACTCGCTCGAGCGGCTTTCGCAGTTCCGCATCATCACCATGGGATTGAAGATCCTGCTGGCGTTCATCGGGACACTCACGCTCGGCATCGGCGGTGTGGGCCTGATGAACATCATGCTCGTCTCGGTGCAGCAGCGCACGCGCGAGATCGGCACGCTGAAAGCGCTGGGCGCGCGGCGGCGGTCCATCCTGCTGCAGTTCCTCGCGGAAGCGCTTACCATCAGCTTCGCCGGCGGCCTCGCCGGGATCGTGTTCGCATTCATCGTCTCGCTCTCCATCGGCAGGCTGACGCTTTATAGCGCGCTGGCGAAGAATGCTGAGGCGGGGGATATCCGCTTGACCATCGATCCGATGAACCTGCTGGTGGCGACCGGGATCCTCATCGTCGTGGGCATCGTCAGCGGGATGCTGCCCGCCATCAAGGCCGCGCGCTTGAGTCCCATCGAAGCCTTGCGCTACGAGTAACGCGCCTCATTACACGCACCGCAACACACGCAACCCATTACAATCGCAACGTGACCCGCGTGGAACGCGTCCGTGAACAGTTGCGCCTGTACGAGCATCCCCTGCTCGATTTCTCCGCCGAGCCTTCCGGGGAGGGCGTGGAGCTGCTCATCACTTTCAAAGAACCGGCTGTCAAAGTGCACACCTATTCGGCGACCCTGCATCCGCGCGACCTCGACCATCCCAACTTCGAGTGGGTCTTTCAGCGCATGCTCTACGACTGCCTGCACGATTATTTCGTCGAGATGTTCATCCGCACCCCCCAGGACCAGAAGGAGCGGCAGCGCCGTGAGCGCACCGGCGACTAGCGTGGCCAGCCTGCGCGAGATCATCAGCGAAGAGATCCGCCGGAATGGGCCGCTGCCGTTCGCGCGCTACATGGAACTCTGCCTCTATCACGGCGACCTTGGCTACTACGCGCGCGCGCAGGAGAAGTTCGGCAAGGCGGGAGATTTCTACACCTCGAGCGACGTCCACGCCGTCTTCGGACGGCTGCTGGCACGGCAGTTCGAAGAGATGTGGCGCGCCCTCGGTGAGCCCGCGCGCCTGGAGTTGATCGAACTGGGACCGGGACGCGGACTGTTCGCGCGCGATGTGCTCGACTGGTCGGCGAAGAAGTTCCCCAGATTCTTCGCCGCGCTGCACTACGTGCTGGTCGAGCGCTCGCCGGCTTTGCGGCAGCGGCTCTTCGAGACGCTGCGCGACCACGTGAACCATGGCAAGGCCGAAGTCGCGGAGACGTTAACAACCGGCCGCGAGCATGCCATTGTCTTTGCCAACGAGTTCTTCGACGCGCTGCCCGTGGAGCTGGTCGCGCACGAAGGCGTGGTGCGCGTGGGCGAAGCAGAGGGGAGGTTCGTGGAGACGTTCGTCCACCCCAGCGACGACGTCTTCGACTATCTCGACCGTTACAGTGTGCGTCCACAGGCCGGGGAGCGGGTTGAAGTATCGCTCGAAGGGTTGCGCCATACCGCGCAGATAGCGCAGGCGATGAAGCATGGCTTTGTGGTGGTGATCGACTACGGTTACACGCGCCACGAGCAGGTCGCGGGACGCCATCTCGACACGCTGGCCTGCTACCGCCAGCACACCATGAGCGGCGATCCTTATGCGGCGCCCGGCGAACAGGACATCACCGCGCACGTGAACTTCAGTGCGCTCGAAGCCGCGGGCGAGCAGGCGGGGTTCGCGCGGTTGGGCCTGGTGACGCAGTCACAGTTCCTGCTCGGCATCGGGGAAGAGACGCAGTTTGGCGACGCCTTCGAGGGCTGCACCGTCCCGCAGGAACATGCCAAGGTCGCGCTCCAGCTGAAGCATCTGGTCACGCCGGCGGGGATGGGCGAGACCTTCCACGTGCTGGTGCTGGCGAAGGGCGTGGAAGCGGGGAAGTTGAGCGGGCTGGGGTTTGCGCGGCGACCGTGATCTTCCCGTAGGCGATAAGGAAGGGCCGGCATAAATCGCCGGCCATAAAGGCTGGAAGGTCAGTTGCCGTTGCGATCGGGGTTCTGCGAGTACGGCGCCTGCAAGTAGCGGCGCGCCTCGTCGAGCGCGCCCTGGGTGTTGTCGTTGGTCTGCAGGGCCTGGCGATATTCGTTGGTGGCGCGCTCGCGCTGTCCGGTGACGTCGAAGATCTTGCCCAGCTGGATGTGGCTCCAGACTTCCGTCCAGCGCGGGTCGCCATCGCCGTTGAGCGATTCGCGATACTCGTTCGCCGCGGACTGATAATTCTTTTGCAGGAAGAAGACTTCGGCGATGCGGTAGTGTGCGAGCGAGCTGTTCTTGTTGGCATCGAGCGCTTTCTGGAACTCCTTGAGCGCCTCGGTAAGATCGCCTTCGCGGACCAGCTGCTGTCCGCGCAGGATGGAGGCGCGCACGCGCAGCTCGGGAGAATTCTTCAGCACGCGGCTATAGGGATCGAGCGTGATGCGCCGCGGCTTGCCGAAAGTCTCGACGGCGTACGCTGACTGCGTGCCCGCAACCTGGATGCGCTTCATCTCCGTCTTGCCGTCAGTGTCCACGCGCAACTCGAGCGGCATGGAGAACAGGTCGAGGTCTTGCGAGATCTGTCCGGTGACGCGGAAGCCTTTGTTATTCCCCAGGCGATAGATGGTGTACTTGTTCTTGAATTCGGGCGCGCCGGTGGAATCGAGCCATTGGGTGAAGAAGGCGGTGAGCCTCTGGCCCGACGTGGCTTCGGCCACTTTTTGGAACTCGCGCGCGCTCGCGGGCTTGCCGGCGTACTGCATGGCGAAGGTGCGCATGGTGCGGTCGAACACGGCGTCGCTCAACACCCAGCGCAACATGTGCAGGATCATCCCACCTTTGTCGGTGACCAGTGACTGGAACTCGGGCGAGAAGGTGTCCAGCTTCGAAGCCTGCGCCAGCGGCACGGTGTCATACGCGAGCGCGCCCACGGCCATATCTTTAGCGGCCTCCTCGAGGCCGGTCTGTCCGGAAGCGAACTCCACGTAACGCATCTCGGAGTAGCGCGAGAAACCATCGGCGAGCCACGTGTCCGCTTTCGACGCGGGGCTGACCGAGACGCCCCACCACTGGTGCGCGATCACGTTCGCGAGCAGGCGATAGTTCGTCTTCGGACTGACGGCGTTGCCGGTGATGGCCGCGATCTCGGGCGCCCACGCGGAGGGAACGGTGTCGGTGGGCAACTCCACCAGGTTCAGCGTGCGCGACGGCGCGGGGCCGTAGAGCGAGGCAAAATATTCGATCTCGCGAGCGGCCGTGTCGGCGTATGCCGGCCCTTCGGCTTTGTGTTCCGGCCGGAAAAAGACGTTCACCGTCATGCCGCCGGAGACGCCTTTGAACTCGTGGTACGTGCCGGCGAGGATGGTGCCGGGGAAGCTGGGCTTGTCCCAAACGAACGTGTGGGTCACTTTGCCGGCGCCGGTGGCCTTGGGACCGGCGGGCGCGGCGGCGCGCGAT
>JALYLW010000028.1 GCA_030774055.1 Acidobacteriota bacterium | reverse complement strand
GCCTTTTTGCTTTTCCAGCAACTCACGCCGGCCACACCGCTGCCCCGCATCTAAAATGATAGGGGGAGGAACGTCGCCGTGGATCTCTCTCTCAACACCACGCACCTGCTGGCCCTGCTGGTCGCGGCCAGCTTTGCCGCTGGGCTGAACGTCTACGCCACCGTGGCCACGCTCGGTTTACTCGCCCACGCCGGCGTCTTTCTCCTGCCCGCATCACTGCATCTGCTCGAAAGCTGGTGGGTCATCGGGATCAGCGCTGCGCTGTTCCTGCTCGAGTTCTTTGCGGACAAAGTCCCTGCCTTCGACCTGCTCTGGAACGCCGCCCAGACCTTCGTACGCGTTCCGGTAGCGGCGCTCATCGCCTGGGGTGCGACGGCGCAACTCTCTCCGGCGGACCAGGCGCTGGCCGCGGTGTTGGGCGCGGCGATCGCTTTCGCCGCCCATAGCGGCAAAGTCGCCGCGCGCGCCGCCGTTTCACCCTCGCCCGAACCCATCTCGAACATCGCGCTCAGTGTGGGCGAAGATGTCCTCGCCGTCGGACTCACGTGGTTTGCCACGCAGCATCCCTACATCGCTGCCGGAGTGGTCTTCATCCTGTTATTGGTCATCATTCTGCTAGTGCGGATGGTGTGGCGCGCCCTCCGCAGCCTCTTCCGGGGCGCAGGCGAGGAACTGCGCCAACTGGAGCAGCATTGACCATCTTTAAACCCGCATGAGATAGTTTCCGGTTGTAACAAGCCGGCAACGTTCACCCCGCCCAAGGAGCCGCCTCGACATGGTCCGTCTCGTGCCCCGCGAAGGCAAGTTCTTCGACATGTTTGCCGAGATGTCGAGCAATCTCACCGAGGGCGCACGGCTGCTGCAGAGTCTGCTCGGCGATTATCAGAACGTGGAAGTGCGCGTGCAGCAACTGAAGGACATCGAGCACAAAGGGGATGACATGACGCACCGCATCCTCACCAAACTTAACCAGACATTCATCACGCCCTTCGACCGCGAAGACATCCACAAGCTCGCCTCCACCATCGACGACGTGCTCGACTTCATCTACGCCGCCGGCGAGCGCCTGGTGATGTACAAGATCGCGCACGTCCCTTCGGAAGCCGGGGCCCTGGCCGACGTGGTGGTGAAGCAGTGCGAACAGATCGCGCAGGCCGTCTCCAAACTGGAGAAGCAGGACCACGTGCTTGATTACTGTGTGGAGATCAATCGCCTGGAGAATGAGGCGGACCGCATCACCCGCGGCGCCATCGCCAAGCTGTTCGACACCGAGAAGGATCCCATCACCCTCATCAAGATCAAGGAACTCTACGAGGTGCTCGAGACCGCGAGCGACAAGGCCGAGGACGCAGCCAACGTGCTCGAGACCATCGTCTTGAAGAACGCCTGATGCACAGCCCAGCGTTGTTCACTCCCTCTTTCGCCAGGAGCCTGCCAGCGTGACCACCGAGCAGTGGCTGCTGATCCTTACCGTCGCCGTTGCGCTTTGCTTCGACTTTATCAACGGCTTTCACGACGCCGCCAACTCCATCGCCACCGTGGTCTCCACGCGCGTGCTCTCGCCGCGCATGGCCGTGATCTGGGCGGCGTTCTTTAATTTCGTCGCCGCCTTCCTGCTCGGCACCGCTGTCGCCAAGACCATCGGCAAAGGCATGATCGATCTGCACTACGTGAACCAATACGTGGTGCTTGCCGGCTTGCTCGGCGCCATCGTGTGGGACCTGCTTACCTGGTGGTGGGGCCTACCCACGTCGTCCTCGCACGCGCTCATCGGGGGCTATGCCGGCGCCGCCATCGCCAAGGCCTGGACGCTCGACGTCATCATCCCCGAGGGCTGGTACAAGACGCTCATCTTCATTGTGCTCGCACCGCTCATGGGCTTTGTGCTCGGCCTCGGTATGATGGTCGCCGTCTCCTGGATCTTCAAGGGCAGCTCGCCGCGCAGCGTGGACACCTGGTTCCGCAAACTCCAACTGCTTTCCGCCGCCGCCTACTCGCTCGGACACGGTGGCAACGATGCGCAGAAGACCATGGGCATCATCGCCGGCGCGCTCTTCACCGGCGGCATCCTCAGCAAGGAGCAGATGGCCGGCGACTGGGGACCGTACAAGTGGTACATCATCCTCTCCGCTCACGCCGCGATTGCCCTCGGCACCTACTTCGGCGGATGGCGCATCGTCCATACCATGGGTTCGAAGATCACGAAATTGAAGCCGGTGGGCGGATTCTGCGCCGAGACCGCCGGCGCCATCACGCTGTTTGGGACCGCGCTGGCCGGGATCCCCGTCTCGACGACGCACACCATCACCGGCGCTATCGTTGGCGTTGGCTCCACGCATCGCCTCTCGGCAGTGCGCTGGGGCGTGGCTAAACGCATCGTGTGGGCATGGATCCTGACCATCCCTGCCTCCGCCGGCGTCGCCGCTCTCACCTTCTGGCTGATGCGGCTGCTCATCGCCAAGGCGTAAGCCTTTAGCGCGCGCTAGCTCCTCCGCCAATCCCGCAAGATGTCATCCTTCGCGCGCGGGGTTTGCGCCCGGAGGATCTGCAATCGTTCGCCAGCAGTCGCCGCCTAGCCCCTCGCCCATTGTGCTGGCCAACCCTTGTAGCCCGCTCGGCCTCGAGCGGGCGCCACAAACACGGGTGGAGCAGGCCTTCAGGCCTGCGTTGTAACTGCCTGGGATCGGAAAACCGCGACTGAGACGGAACGGCGAAGGAGCAAAGGCGCGAAGGCGCGAAGGCGCGCGGAAAGGCTATGCCCGCTGGCGCACTTTCACCGGCACCTGTTCCACGATCTCGATGGTGAAGCCTTCGAGCGCGGCGATCTTGCGAGGATGGTTGGTCAGCAGACGCACGCGATGCAGGTTCAGGTCAGAGAGGATCTGCGCGCCGATGCCGACTTCGCGCTGCGTCTTGCGCTGATGTTCGGGATGCGCCGGCTCACGCACGTCGCGATGGAACGCCAGCGTGTTCTTGTCGTCCACCTTCTCGATCGAGAATCCCTTGCCGGTCTGGTGCAGGTAGATGAGCGCGCCGCGGCCTGCTTCGGCGATCATCTCGAGCGAGCGCGCGATGACCGCGTGGCAATCGCACCAGGTCGCGCCAAACACGTCGCCCACGAGACAATGCGAGTGCATGCGCACCAGCACCGGTTCCGAGCCCGCGTGCTCCACGTCACCCTTGATCAGCGCCACGTGCGACTCGCCATCGAGCTGGCTCTCGTAGGCGATCATGCGGAACTCGCCGTAGGCGGTGGGCAGCAGCGCCTCGCCCACGCGATGCACGTAGCGCTCGTGCTGCATGCGATAGCGGATGAGCTCCGCCACCGTCAGCATCTTGAGATCGTGTTGCGCGCAGAACTTTACCAGGTCGGGTACGCGCGCCATGCTGCCGTCTTCGTTCATGATCTCGCAGATCACGCCTGCCGGGATCATCCCGGCAAGGCGCGCCAGATCCACCGACGCTTCCGTCTGCCCCGCCCGCACCAGCACGCCACCCTTGCGCGCGCGCAGTGGGAACATGTGCCCGGGCCGGACGAGGTCGCCCGGGCGCGACTTTGGATCGATCGCTACCTGGATGGTCCGCGCCCGGTCGTGCGCCGAGATGCCCGTCGTCACGCCGTCACGCGCGTCTACCGCCTCGCAGAATGCGGTGCCGTATTGCGAGGTGTTCTCCGCTGTCATCGGCCCGATGCGCATGTGGTTGAGCCGCTCTTGCGTCATCGCCACGCACACCAAGCCGCGGCCGAACTTGGCCATGAAGTTGATGGTTTCGGGCGTGATCTTCTCGGCGGCCATGGTGAGGTCGCCTTCGTTCTCGCGGTCTTCATCGTCCACGACCACGATCATCCGCCCGGCGCGAATCTCCTCGAGCGCCGTCTCCACATCCGTGAATGGGGCTTTTGCGGGCATTTACGTTGGGTTTCTAGCAAGAAGATTCTAGCAGGCAGGAAAGGTCGCAGGTTTGGCAGGTGCGGTTACTACGGGGGTTACCGGGCGGAGACGCGCTCGCTTCCAAACGGGCTTCTGCCCGTCTCCGCGCGACCACTCGGATTCAGCCGGACGCCGCTAACTCGACTTCCGGACCTTGATCTCTTCGTCCTTGATGAAGAACTGCGCGGGGCAGCTATCGGACCCGCAGATCACAGGGATCAGTCCGACCACCTGCTTACGCGTGATCAGTCCCAGCGTTCCGCACTCCGGACAAGACAGCACGGCCCAGTACGGGTCGTCGTTCTCGCCCACGTCACCGGCATTCTCCAGCACGAACAGCGTTCCCGGCCCCATCTGCTCCGGGATCCATTCGCTCAGGATGTTGAGTTCCGCGACCATCTCACCTCCGTGGAACGCCCTTCGATGACAACGGATATGATGCCCATGCTGCTCGCCGCTTACTTATGTGGAGCGCCCTCACACTCTCCGCCGCCGGCGCGGTCTCTCTTCTCCCGCCGACGCGCTTGCCTTCTTCAATCCCTTTATTTCTGCGTGCACCTGCTTCACCGCGTCGCTCAACCCGATGGCCAGCATCGGCTGCCGCGCGTTTTTCAGCAGGTCCACGATCTCCTTTGCCGAGTGCTCCAGGTAGATCGTCTTGCCGTCGGTGAGCAGGTGGTAGTCGGAGTCGCCGCTCACAGTCTCCACCAGCCGCTTGCCCAGCTCGCGCTGCAGGAAGCGCATCACCTTGCGCACGCGCTGCAACGAGAATCCCTTGTCGCGCAGTTCCACGATGACGGCGACCTCGGCCACATCGTCCAGCGAATACAGCCGGCGGTGGCCTTCGCGCTCCGGACTCACGATGCCGCGCTCATCCCACCACTGCAGTTGCCGCGGCGTGATGCCGGTGAGCTCCACCACTTCGTTGGATGTGAACCATTGCGTCATGTTCGTTTGCTGCCGCTCCATTTCTCCGTTGTATGTTTAAAACAACCAACGCCTAAAATGTTTGAAACATTCTAGGCGTGGAACGTGCGCTGTCAATAGAAAAGAGACCCTAGATGGTTAACAGGTCTTCGGAAGGTTCATGCTGAGAAGCGTCGCGCGCCCGGTGCTTTCTCCGGGCGGCCGAGCAGCGACGAAGCATATTGGGTTTTTACGCTCGACGTTTAGGGTGTGGAGCAGGCCTTCGGGCCCGCGTTCGACACCGTTCTAAAGATGGCGCGACTGAGCCGGAA
>JALYLW010000027.1 GCA_030774055.1 Acidobacteriota bacterium | reverse complement strand
CGCCAGCACAACGAAAAGGCCCCGCTCTCGCGGGGCCTTGTGCACCTTTCCTTTCGCATTTCCCTGGCAACCGGCAATCACGCGGCGGGGGCAAGCGACCGCTGCGCCGCGTTCTGGATGAACCGCTTCATCACCGTCGCCCACATCACTTTCTTGCGCACGGCGCTCTCTTTCATCCCACGGCCCTGCACGAACATCCGCAGCAGCGCTTTCATCTTGAGCACGCGCAGCACGGCTTCTTCCGTCGGCGAAACACCGTACGCCGCCAGGAACTCCTGCTGCACCTCGCCGGTGATCTCACGATTGCAGAAGGGATACTTCTCCAGCGCCTCCACGCATGCCAGGAACTGCGCCGCGTCGGCAAAGGCCACGCCGCGCTTGCTCATCTTGGCGTAATCGCAGAAGCCCACGCCGTTCTCGTTCACGATGATGTTCAGCGGCGTGAAGTCGTTGAGCACCGCCGCATGCGGCAGCGCTTTTTTCACCCGCGCCAGCGCCGACTTCGCACCCGCGAGGATCGTCCGGATCGACGCGTCTTCGAGGCCTTCCGTCCGGCAACGCTCGCACGCCGCGGCGAGCTCTGCCAGCAGGCCTGCGCCGTCGAACGCCACCGGCATGTCGGCGGTGGCGTTGTGGAAGCTGCGCAGCCATTCCCCGGCCTTGCGTGCCGAAAGCTTGAGCACGTCGTGGTCGGCGTATCCCGGCAAGAGCGCCGCCTTCATGATGACGGACTGCAACGGCAGCCCGCTGAACTTCGCCGTGACCACCGCGCCGACCTCGGTGAAGTCGCCCAGCGGACGCGGCACTCCCGAAAGCGCTTTCTTCTCGAAGATCTTGTGGACGTAGGTCAGGTTCCCAAACTCGGTCTTCGCCATCTGCTTCGCGCCCGCCGCGCCACACTTCGACGCGCGATAAACCTTCGCCGAAACGCGCTCACTCGCGTCCGAAGAGTCCACCACGATGTCATAGGTGTAGTGGTCGGTCTTGGGCGTGTGCCCGACCACGCGGACATTCTTCAGCTCGGTGTGTCCAGCAAACAATTCCAGCGCCGAGCCACGTAGCTCAGCGACGATGTGGTCCATCACATTCTCTGCCATTACTTCTCCAGGTTCTTCCAGGTTTACGTCCTACGTTTACTTCCTACTTGCTTCCCACGCTCTGCTTCCCACGTTTGCTTTCAAGCGTTCCGTCAGGTTGCTTCCGGCGATCGCTCCGCAGCTCTGCCCGAAGGTCGGTCGCCCTTATGCTCGGCTTCCCTGACTGTCGTTCGGAAGGTGACGCCGTATGGCGGAGCCAATGTCGGCTCCCGTCTAGTCATTTATCCTGCAGTTACCCTGCCAAGTCCCTGTCCCGCAACAACGGCTAAGTCATTGATTCTGCGTAGGTAAGCAGAGGACCGCCCCGCCTCTCGCCCGCCCCCGTGCCAGTATGTGGGAACCTTCCTACCCACATCTGGCAATCAGCTCCTAGCTGCTGGTCGCTAGCCTCGAGCGCTTTTCTTGGAGGGTAACGAGTGAGGGATCGCCGGATCGGCCATCCCTCAGAAAGTTGAAGATTCACGGTGGGGTGAGCGGGGAGCGAGCCCGCCGCGGCGGGCAAGCAGAGCGCGAGGGGCGACGCAGGCGCGGTCCGCCGCCGTTGCGGCGACCCTCAATAAAAAAGGTATTTACGCCACTTGGCGTCGCTGCGTCCGATCATCCGCATGATGTGTCGCGAAGTATGCAGGGTGAACGCCCGCGGCTCGCGCGTCAGCTTCAGCCCCGCCTCATGCAGCAGTTGGTTCCCTTTGGTCCGATTGCACTCCTGGCAGCACGCCACCAGGTTTTCCCAGGTGGAGAGCCCGCCGCGCGAGCGCGGGATCACGTGGTCGAGGGTGAGCTCGGCCGCCGGCAGGATGCGCAAGCAGTACTGGCAGGTGTTGCGATCGCGCAGCAGGATATTCTTCCGCGAGAGCGCCCGCGTCTGGTGCGGGATCCTGCGATATTCCACCAGCCGGATCACGCTCGGCACCCGCATCGCGATGCGCGCCGCGTGCAGGTAGTGCCCATTCTCTTCCTCCGTCATCGCGACGCCCTTCAGCACCAGCACGATCGCGCGCCGCGCCGCGCAGATATTGATGGGCTCGTAGCTCGCATTCAGCACCAGCACCGGCTGATGCATCGCCTGGCTCCCATTCCCGTTGCCGTTGCCGTTTGGCTTCACCGGCTGGGGATGGGTATGCGGATTCTGCCGAGCGTGGGTCCCGTGTTTATGCATGGGCTGCCCTGCTCTTAGTGGGTTCGTCCTCGATCGCTTGAACGTCCTCGAATGCTTGAACGACGTCCGGCTCGATCAACGCGGCATCGTTCTTCAGCACGCGCGCCACCGTCGCCACATAGACCTTCTCGGCGCCCGCGCGCCGCAGCACCTTGGTGCACTCCGTCACCGTGGTGCCGGTGGTGAAGACGTCGTCCACCACCAGCACGGTCGCGCCCTGCAAGCTCTCAGGGTCTGCAGCAACAAAAGCCCCGCGAACGTTCTCGCGCCGCTGATGCCGCGTGAGCCCGGTCTGCGACGCTGTGTCGCGCACGCGCAGCAGGCGCTCCGCCGCCAGCTCGTATCTCCCGCGCGCCACCGGCGCCATAAAGCGCAGGGCCGTGCGCGTGACTTCGAGCGCCTGGTTGAATCCGCGCTGCTTCTGCTTGCTCTGATAGAGCGGCACAGGAACGACCAGCACTTTTTCGGACCCGCCGTTCGTTCCAACGATCTCCAAACCAACAATCACCTCCGCCAGCATCCGCCCGAGCACGGGCGCGGCGGTGTGCACGCGCGCGTACTTCAGCAGATGGACGAGCTCGCGCAGCGCGCCGTCATAAGGACCGTAAGCCAGCGCCCGCTCATACGGAGGCCGCTGTAGCTCACACATCCCGCACATGAGCGCCGGCGTCTCGCCGGCTGGTGCGGCGGCGTCCCCGCCGCTGCTGGGCGTAAATCTCCCCGCCATCACCCTCTCGCCGCAGATAAAACACGACTCTCCCCGTGTTGGGACATGAATGGCACGCGCGAGGCAATCCTCACACACGGGCAGCCGCGAGATGTTTTCGAGTGGAGCGTTGCAGAAGCGGCAGGCGGAAGGAAAAAGCGTTGAGAAGAGGCCTTCGACGAGCGCAAACAGGGTCCCAGACGTCCGGCTACTCTCCGGCAGGTCTTGCCCTTGGGCCCGGATTAGCTCACTACTCCTGAAGACGAGCCTCCTCAAGGATGCCTCAGTATAACCGAGAATGCCCGCTCCTCCACAAACGGCTAGGCCGATGCCGCCGCCGCGCGCGTTCCCGCCAGCACCGCCGCCAGGCAGAGTGCGTTGTTCAGGATGAAGTTGAGCGCGAACAATCCCCAGCGCCCTTCCTGCGCGTAGCTCACCGTCTCGAACGCAAACGCGGAGAACGTGGTGTACGCGCCGCAGAATCCCGTGACCAGGAATAGCTGCCAGCGGCTATCTAGCTGCGCGCGTCCCGCGACGTAGGCGAGGACGAATCCGGCGAGCAGGCTTCCGGTCACATTCACGAACAACGTGCCGTAGGGAAAGCCATGGTGTGCGGTCTTGACGGACGAGTAATGAGTGACAGCAAAGCGGGCACATGCGCCCAGCACTGCGCCGATCGAGATCCAAAGGTAGGCCACGATGGAGTCCTCCTGCGAGTGAGATCGTAGGAGTTATCAGCTCGGCCGGATTCGTTCCTCCGCCGGCGGTTGAAAAGCAGATGGCGAACTCCATCGCCAGGCTTGAGTTTACCAAATCCCCAACTCACATTGCGCCACAACCCGCGCGAATGCTAACCTCCTCGGTTTGCGCGCCGTGCATCCGACTCCGCAGGAGGAATCGTGGCCACTGACGTAACCCCCAACGCCGCCGAGACTTTCAAACCCTATGTCCCGCCCGAGGACATGCGCGCCGAGTTTACCCCGCGCGCCATCCTGCTCGGCGGTTTCTTCGGACTGCTCTTTGGCGCCGTCACCGTCTACGTGGGTCTGCGCGCCGGCCTCACCGTCGCGGCCTCCATCCCTATCGCGGTGCTCTCCATCAGCATCCTGCGCGCCTTCGGCAAATCGACCATCCTCGAGAACAACATCGTGCAGACCACCGGCTCGGCCGGTGAATCCATCGCCGGCGGCGTTATCTTCACGCTGCCCGCGCTCATCTTTCTCGGCTTCCCGCTCGAGTACGCGCGCATCTTCCTGCTCACTCTTTTCGGCGGATGGCTCGGCGTCCTCTTCATGATCCCGCTGCGCCGCCAGCTCATCGTCAAGGAGCACGGCAACCTGCTTTATCCGGAAGGCACCGCGTGTGCGGACGTGCTCATCGCCGGCGACCGCGGCGGCTCGTTTGCCAGCCGCGTCTTCATGGGACTGGGACTCGGCTCGCTCTACACCCTCTTCCAGAACGAGAACATGTTCTCGGCGTGGCAATCCACGCCAACGTATAACCCGAAGTGGCTGCCGGGCTCGTCGATCCGCGCCAACACCACCGCCGAATATCTGGGCGTGGGATACATCATCGGACCGCGCATCGCCGGCGTCATCTTTTCCGGTGGCGTCTTCGCCTGGCTCGTCGTCATGCCGGCCATCAAGTTCTTCGGCGGCAATCTGACCGCTCCGCTTTATCCCGGACCGAAACTCATCTCCGCCATGGCGCCGGACGAACTCTGGCGCTACTACATCCGTCCCATGGGCGCCGGAGCCGTGGCCGCCGCCGGCCTCATCACGCTGCTGAAAACCATTCCCACCATCGTCGCCGCACTGAGCGCCGGGCTTTCCGATCTGAAAAAAGGCGCCGCCGGGGTCGCCTCGCGCAAGCGCACCGATGACGATCTGCCGATGTCCTGGGCGCTCATCGGCGCGGGCGTGATCCTCGCAATGATGTGGGCCATGCTCACGTTCTATCCCGTACCCGGCGCGCACACGAGTTGGTACGCCAACATTGCCGCCGCCATCTTCGTCGTCATCTTCGGATTCCTCTTCGTCACCGTCTCCTCGCGCATTACCGGACTCATCGGCACCTCGTCGAATCCCATCTCCGGCATGGCCATCGCCACGCTCATGGCCACCTGCGCCGTCTTCCTCGCGCTCGGCTGGACGGGCCCTGCGTTCGGCGCGCTCGCTATTTCCATCGGCGGCGTCGTCTGCATCGCTTCCGCCAACGCCGGCAACACTTCGCAGGATTTGAAGACCGGATTCCTCGTCGGCGCCACGCCGCGCAAACAGCAGTATGCGCTGCTCATCGGCGTGATGGTCTCCGTCTTCGCTATCGGCATCACCCTGATGGGCATGAACAAAGGGCTCGAGTCCTACCGCCCCTTCACCTCCACCAGTCCCATCGACGTCAACAACCTGACTACTGGCGTCACGGTGCAAGAGGTCGAACTCCCCGCCCAGGTCCGCGTAACGGACGACAAGGGCGCCCACCTGCAGACCGTCAACGGTTCGCAGTACCAGGTGATCAACGCGATCGGCTCACGCGAACTGCCCGACGGAAAATATCTCTACAATCCCGCGACCAAGCAGATCGAGATCCAGTGGATCCAGGGCATCGGATCGGAGCGCGCCGCCGCGCCGCAAGCGCGCCTCATGGCCACCGTCATCAACGGCATCTTGAACCAGCAACTGCCGTGGGGGCTCGTGCTGCTCGGCGTCTTCCTGGTGATCGCCATCGAACTCCTCGGCATCCGCTCGCTCTCCTTTGCCGTCGGCTTCTATATCCCGATGGCGACCACGCTCGCCATCTTTATTGGCGGCCTGGTTCGCTGGCTGGCTGAAACCGCCGCTGAACGTGCCGGACAGAAGGCCGAAGAGACGGACGTCTCGCCCGGCTCGCTCTACGCTTCTGGACTCATCGCTGCCGGCGGCATCGTCGGACTGCTGGGCATCGCGGTGAAGCTGATGGAGACGCAAGGCTGGCTCCCCGAAGGCGCCGTCGCCTGGGGCAATCATCTTCCCTGGATGGCCAGCGGCTCGCCCGTCGGGCATTGGATCGGTGTCGTGACGTTCGTCGCGCTGGCATACTCGCTCTACCACTTCGCGCGCAAGCCGCTCGAGACCAC
>JALYLW010000026.1 GCA_030774055.1 Acidobacteriota bacterium | reverse complement strand
TGCGCGCGCGCAGGGTGGCCAGCGGTTGCAGCCGGATGGTCGCGCCACGCGTCGTGGCTGCGACCCATCCCGGCTGCCCGGTCGTGTCACGGTAGGCGTCGAGGGTAGGGAAGACCTGGATGCGCGGACGGCGCGGCGGCGTCCATCCCGTCGCACTCTCGACCTCGCCGAGCAAGCGCTCGGCCAAGTCGAGCACGGCGGCGTCGGCAGTGTCCATCACTTGTGCGTCGAAGTGCTCGCTCTTGCGCGTTATCCATTCGATCGCCGACTTCTTCGCGACGTTGGTCCCGGGGTAGTAGAACGCGAGGATCTCGCGGTATGAATCTCCCTTCGCGGCCATCTGCTCGGCGCCTACCTGGCAGAGGCCCACGCCATGTCCCGCCCCCGCGCCGGTGAAGGTGACGTCGGAATCCCTCATGCGAACCTCGTAAAGCTCGCTGCGGATGCGGTTCCATCCCAGCTCGCGTCCCACGGCAAAGCGCAGCGTCGAAGCGCTCACGTCGGTTCCGCCCCCTGGTCCGGAGAAGCGCAGCCGCTGCGCGCGTCCACTCTGCGTGCGCGTGGTGACGGCAAGCGTCCGCCAACCCGCCGGGATCTTCACTTCGGATGCCGCCAGCGCCTGCTCCAGTTCGGCGCGCGTCAGCGTGGTCTCCCAATGCAGCGGTCGCGCCGCACAGTAGGGATCGGGATGGGACTTCAAATAAGGAGCGCCCACCGTGGGCCAGACCTCGTTCGCAGCTGCGGATGTCCCGCCACAATGCTGGTGGTAGTAAGTCGTGGCCAGGCCGCCCCGATACCACAGCAGCTCGCCCGCGGTCGCTTGCTCCGCGGTCCGCGTCCGCGGATTCTCCACCGCCAGCCGCAGGTCCTGGCAGTGCGTGGTGTCGCAGTAGTCGAAACCGTCGGCGGCGTGGCGTCCGCGAAAGCGCGCGGCATAAGTCCGCACCGCGACGGCCATCGCCTTCATCGACTCCAGTTGCTCGAAGTTGCCACTCTCGCCCGCAAGCACCGCCGAGACGTAATCCTCGAGCGGCATCGCGGCGATCACCACAATGCGCTCCTGCTGCGCCCGCAGCTCGAGCGCGTACGCCGCCGAGATCGGCTGCTCCCCCGGGGCGTGCAACCTGTACGTCCCGCTCACGAACACGCGCGGACGCGGTAGCGGGCTGCCCTCCACCCGCAATTGCCCGCGTTCGGCCGTGACCTTCAGCTTCTCGGTCGCGGTCGCCGGACACTGCTCGCACGCCTTCCAGCGCAGGTCGTTCCCTGCAAGCGTCAGCCGCTCTGGCGGATGCACCGCGTACAGCCGTACACGCACGCTGTTGTCCTGCGCCCACAGAGGTGCGGCGAGGAGAGTCGCGAGAGAGAGAAGAAGGATGGCGCGCCGGAACATCTCGATCATCGCCGCCCTTCGAAGTAGCTGCGTAGTATCGGTTGCGCCAGCGCCGCCGCGTCCAGCCCGCGGCCCCGCTCCAGATAAACCACCACCGCGACCTCAGGCTTCTCCGCCGGCGCCAACGCGACGAACCAGCCGTGCGTACCGGCCGAGCCCGGCTGCGCCGCGGTGCCCGTCTTGCCGGCGATCCTCACCTTGTCCACGTGAGCAGCACGCGCCATGCCATACGTCACCGAGTGCTCCATGCCTTCCGACACCAGCCTCACGTTCGCGTCGTCCCATCGCTGCGCCAGCCCGGCATACACCTTCAGCAGCTCGAGTGGCGTCGTCATCACGCCCCACTCGCCCAGCGCCTGGAGCTCGAGCTGGTCTTCGGAGGCGGCCGTCTTCACGTTGCCTAGCGCTTCGCCCTCCGCAAATCCGGTGGGCGAAGTCAGCCCCGCACGCCGCAGCGCCGCGGCGAGCTCCTGGGGCGTGAGCCGGCGCGCGGCGGTCGCGAAGTAGGCGTTGCACGACCACGCCAGCGCGTCCAGCGGATCGATCGGCCCGGGCAGGTCGGGATGCGCGCAGTCCAGGCGTCGCCCGGCGATGCGTAACCGCCGCGGACACACGTAGCGCTCGCTCGGCTTGGCCTTGCCCGTTTCCAGCAGCTTGAGCAGGACAAAGGTCTTCATGGTGGAGCCGGGCGTCGCCACGCGTCGCGCGGCGGTATCAAGGTCGTGAGCGGCGATGATCTTGTTGGCGCGCAGGTCCAGGACGACAGCCGTTCCCTTATGCGGACGCATCGCCGCGTCTACGGCATCCTGCAGCTTCTCCTGCGCCGGGCAGGGAAGCGCGAGCGCAAACAGCCCGGCAAGAAGAGCAGTGTGCTGGAGTCTCACTGCCGGAAAGTGTAGCGCAAGCGGTTCTTCGCTGAGACCCGCTGCCGGCGTATTGCGCGCGCCAACACGCGCGCAAGAAATAATTATTGACATACGCATAATTATGCATTCTCATGCATAATTATTCATGAGTAAGCATTTATGACCAAACCAGCGCGGCAGTCTCTGATCATGGAAGTCCTGCAAGTTGGGCCTGCGCCCAACCAGGATGAGCTGCGCAAAAAGCTCAAGAAGCATGGACTCACCGTCACTCAGGCCACGCTCTCGCGCGATATCCACGAGATGGGCTTGGTCAAGACGCCAGAAGGCTACTCGCTTCCTGAGACCATCCACCCCGCCGATCCCGGGCTGCCTTCCACACTGCGCCTGATACGCGAGTTCGTGCGCGAGGTGCGCGTGGCGCAGAACCTGCTCGTGCTCAAGACCTCCGTGGGCAGCGCGCAGCCGGTTGCCGCCGCGCTCGATGGTGAGCAGTTCCCGGAATCGATCGGCACCATCGCCGGCGACGACTCCATCCTCATCGTTTCTCCGGACAGGAAGGCGGCGAACAGGCTGGCGGAACGCATCCGCGAGATGCTCGAGTAATGCGCGGCGGCATCCAGACCGCGGTGGTCGGGGCCACCGGTTACGCGGGCTTTGAGCTTGCGCGCCTGCTCGCGCGCCATCCCCAACTCGCCCAGCCGCTGTTGCTGGGACGCGAGCAGGACGGGCGGGAAGAGGCGAACTCTGCCGAGTTGGCCGACGCCTTTCCCCATGTTTCCGGCAACGGACACCTGCCCATCGAACCCTTTACCTGGGAGAAGCTCGCGTCCGCCGGCGTCGAAGTGCTTTTTCTCGCCACGCCACACCAGACCTCGCGCGAGATGGTTCCACAGGCGATCGCGCGCGGCCTGAAGGTCGTGGACCTGAGCGGCGCATGGCGGTTGAACGATCCCGCGAACCGCGCCGTCTACGGCTTTCACGAGAATGGCAACGCGGACGCCAACGAAAAGCTGCAGCAGCAGGCGGTCTACGGATTGCCCGAGCTGCACCGCGCCGAACTGGCCGGCGCGCGGCTGGTCGCGAATCCGGGCTGCTATGCCACGTCGATCATCCTCGCGCTCGCGCCGCTGGCGCAGGCCGGTCTGCTCGACGCCGAACACGGCGTGGTGTGCGACGCGAAATCCGGCGTCTCCGGGGCGGGCAAGGCGCCCACCTCGAAGACGCACTTCGTCGAGGTCGCCGACAATCTCTCCGCGTACTCCGTCTTCGGACATCGCCACACCGGCGAGATACTCGAGCAGCTTTCGCTCGCCGCCGAGCAAGTCGTTTTTACGCCGCACCTGCTGCCCATCCCGCGCGGCATCCTCTCCACCGTTTACGGGAAGCTGGCGCAGCCGGCGACCGAGGCGGAGATCGATGCGTGCTTTCGCGTGTTTTATGCCGGATGCCCGTGGGTGCGCGTCTTTGGGACGAAGCTGCCGCAGATCCAGTATTCGCTGCGCACGAATTTCTGCGACCTCGGCTTCGCGCTCGCGCCCGACGGCCGCCGCTTGGTCATCGTTTCCTGCCTCGACAACCTGATGAAGGGCGCGGCCGGCCAGGCGGTGCAGAACCTGAACCTCATGTTCGGATGGGACGAGAAAGCGGGCCTCGACTGAAGCTGGTCATAAAGATCGGCGGCGCCGCACTCGACGATGTCGAGCTGCGTCGCCACTGCGCGGGCGCCATCGCCG
>JALYLW010000025.1 GCA_030774055.1 Acidobacteriota bacterium | reverse complement strand
GCTGTTAGGGACGCTGCGCAGCTTCCCGGGCATGAAATGGTAGGGCGGCCACGGACCGCTGATGGCCAGCTCGCAATCCTTCAGCTTGGAGGCGGCGTTGGTATAGCGGTTCTGATATTTCTCCACCGAAGCGTGGTCGATGAGGTGGGCGATGTCGATGAGCATGCCGCCCGCGTCTACCCGCTTGCAGCTGACGTCGGCGTCCAGCGGGTGGAAGAGTTTCTGCACCTGCACCGAGAGCGCGCGCGCCTTGGTGAGCCGCTCGCGCTGCTTGGCCGCCTTCTCCCGCAGCTTCGTGAGATAGACGCCGCCGGTGGCGGTCGGCAGTTCCACATCGTCCATCATCTGGCGCAGCGACCCATCGCGCACCAGCAGTTTGAGGTGCATCTCAGCCTTGCCGCGCAGCCGGGTCACGCTGGCGACGAAGGCCTTGCGGTTGCCGCGGACCGCCCGGCGCAGGTCCTCATCCCTCTCGAAGACAGTGCCAAAGCGGAAGGGAAGCACGGTGGTATTGCGGAAACACTCACTGATCACGTGTGCGTGTTCGAGGATGGCTTTCTGATCGAGGTCCCCACGTTTCGTCCACTCGCTCACGATCACGGCAAACTCGCCGCTGGGGTAGCCCATGATCTTGGCGCCCCCTATGCCTTGCAAGCTGGGAATGGTGAAAGGACGACGGGCGCGAGAGTTACCTTGGAAGGCTTGTTGCTCAGTGATGCAGTATGCGTACCATGCCATGTCAGCGTCTCCGGAGTACATGGCTGACGCGAGCTTCCGCCGTCAGCTGGTTGTGGCCGCTCGATTGTGGAAGGACTCTAGGGTACTGCGATGTTGAAACGCCGAGCGCAGCGCGGGGGCCGCTGCCTCAGAACCGCAACCATCCTATCCCGAGCGATGCACCAAAGCAAATGCAACTTGTGGCGAGGTTTATGGGCGAGTTACTCCTCCGCCGGTACTCCGGAGTACACGGTCGCGTCTTGCAGTTACCTTCAAGCGCACCTCTTAAGGGGTACGTTTCAGGGTAGGTGTCAATGTCACGTTTTGATACGCCGGTGGTAACCGGCTGCCAGTGTAGGGCGGTCCGGTTCCTACCCAGAGCACCCGCCGATTGCTCCTCGCCCCTGGCACGATTCGCTTATCCCCGCAAATCAAAGACAACAGAGCACTTCCCGGTAATCCTACGGAGTCGCCCGCTAAACCGGTGTGGCAGCCCCGTTGCAGCAGAGGAAGGCACGGAGCGCTCCCGCTCGTTCGGCTCCGCCCCCTTGCCCATGGTCTTCGACCGAGACAGCGTGTCCCCGGAGCAGTTCGTCGTAGAGGTGTTCTCCGAGTTGCCACAACCCACAGTAGAGGGTCGCTGGCGCGAGCTCAACGTGCTGCTGCGCTTGAGCATGCTGACCGGATTGCAGATGCAGCTCGAAGCCACCCTCGACATCTTGTGCGACTTTGCCGGCGAGATCGCAGCCTTCGACCGGGCTCTCGTCTACTTCTGGGAGGAGGAAGACCAGAAAGGGGAACCGCGGGCCACGCGCGGGATGGACGCGGCGCCGAGCGAGGTCTACGCGCGAGGGAACATCCTGAACCTCTGGGCGGCGAAGTACGGCCGTCCGCTGCTGATCGCGGCGGGAAAGAACCTGCAGGCCGACGCCTTCCTCGAAGCGGTCGGCAGCGAGATGGCTTTGGTGGTGCCGTTATTCGCCGCCAACCAGGTGATGGGATCGATCCAGCTCTTCGCGGCACGGCGCTCGGCCTTCACCAGGCCCGCCTTTACGAAGCCCGCCTTTACGAAGGAAGACGCGCAGCTGCTCTGGGTGCTGGCCTTGGTCGCCGAGAATCAGCTCACCCGTGAGTATGCCAACGAAGGACTGTTGCGCTTCGCCTTCACCGATTACCTGACCGGCTTGAAGACGCGCGGCTACTTCGAGCAGCAACTCGACCTCGAGATAAAACGCGCCGAGCGCAAGCAAGCCGGCCTGGCGCTCCTGATGGTCGACATCGACCACTTCAAGCAACTCAACGATCACTACGGACACCACGTGGGCGACCAGGTATTGCGTGACGTGACTGCCATCCTGATGAAGGACATGCGCGAGGTAGACACGGTGGCGCGTTACGGTGGCGAAGAGTTCGTCATCATCCTGCCGGAAACCGCGGCCGGCGGCGCCCTGTTCGTCGCCGAGCGCTTGCGCAACGCGGTCGCCCAGTCCAAGTTCTTTGCCGGTTCCGTCGACGCGGTGGAGCATCTGACCATCTCGATCGGCATCGCCGTGTTCGACACCGACGCGCAGTTCAAACGCGACCTGATCGAGTACGCGGATGCCGCGCTCTATGCGGCAAAAGCCGGCGGACGCAACCAGGTCGTCCTCTATTCCGACCTTATGCTCAAGCAGCGCAAAGAGGCCTGATGCTCTCCAACATCCCCACGCTCGAGACCCGCACACTGAAGATGCAAACGCTCGAGACCACGCCCAAACAACGCACCAGCCGCAAAACGGCGGCGGCGGCCGCCGAGAGCGCAGGCGGACACACGTATGCAAACGGCACTCGGCCGTGGAGCGTGATGCATGCCACCGAGCATGTGCGCGGGGTAATCGAGCTGGCCGAGGCGCAACGCGATCTGGGGATGCATCCGGTGCTGGTGACGCCCCAGGGCCACGGATCGATCGAGCTGTACCTGCGCACGCCGCCGTTGGAAGAGGGTGGGGTCTCGCTGTTGAGCATCTGGCAGGAGGTGCGCCAGTGGCGGAAGTCGCTCGCCGATTGCGCCGGCGCCGCAGCCATGGAGATCGTGCATGCGCACTGCTTCGCCGCGGGGATGTCCGGAGTGCGGAACTGGCCGGTGGTGGTCTATGACCTGCGCGACTGTGTGGAGCACGACGCGGATCCGAGCCAGCAATGGCTGGCGCGCTCGCTGCGCGTCGCAGAGCAGTTCGTTCTCACCCGCGCCCAGGCTGTCGTGGTGCATCGGCCGTCGCGGCGCGCGACCGCGCGCGAGCGGGGCACGGCGGAGGAGCACATCTTCGTGGTCCCAGACCCGATCGCGGGCCTGGAATATGCAAACGGCGGATCCGCGAGTGGCGAATACGCAAATGGCGACTGGCTGCGCGGCGAATACGCGAATGGCGCCCTGCCGCACGGCGCCGTCACCTTCTTCGCCCCCGGCCTTCACCTTAACGACGTCCACACCGCCGACCTCGATTTCGATTTAGTGTTGAGCGCGTTCGCGCAGGTCCTCTCCGAGGTCGAGAACCCCGGGATGGAAAATCCCGGGGTGCAGAATATCGTGCTGCTGCTCGAAGGCGATCCCGCCGCGGCGGCGCTGCGCGACAAGCTGGCGGCAGCGGGGATCAGCCGCGCGGTGCGCCTGGTAACGCCGCAACAGCGCGCGCGGGCGTTGCACAGCGCCGACGTTGTTTTGACAGCAACGGCATTGACTGAGGCAAACAACGCCCCGAACCCAGCCGGACTCGAAGCCATGCGCGCAGGCCGAGCCGTGCTGGCAGCGGACACCACCGCCAACCGCGATCTCTCGCCCGAGGGC
>JALYLW010000024.1 GCA_030774055.1 Acidobacteriota bacterium | reverse complement strand
AGCTGATCGAGCTGGCGCGCAAGGAGACCGACCCGCAGATGAAGCGCACCATCATCGAGAAGCTCTCGGTGATGGATTCGCGCCGGGCCAGAGATTACATGATCGAGATCCTGAACAAGTGAGAGCCGCCATGAAGAACATGATCCTGATCGCAGTACTGCTAACGGGCGCGATCGCCGGCGCCCAGAACGCTTCGCAGAGCAGCGTGATGCCACAGACGGTCAACGGCAAGGTGGTCACGCAGACGGCGGCCGGCACGCTCGGGGATACCATCAAGCGGATCGCGGCGAGCGGGCAAGCGGCGTGGGTGGCGTATGCCGTCCCCGTGAGCAACGGCGAGCACCACATGTGCTGCTTCAATGCGCGCAGCGAATTCCGCGGCAACGCGCAGTGCTGTGGCGGGTGCCGGCTGGAGTCAGGCAGCGGCGATAACATGATCGCCGACCGGCTCAACGACTGCCATGCGCCGTTGGCGGACAGCTTCTTTGTCCTGGTGCGGGTAGGTGGCGGCCAAGTACAGAAGATAAGGCCGGCGAGCGCGGATTGCGGCCTCGATCTGGGCGGGCTCACACTTTACTGGCTGGGCGAAGCGAAGCCGGCAGAGAGCCTGGCCTGGCTCACGAACTTTGCCGCGCGCTTCGAAGGTGAGGACCGTGCCGACCGCCACCTCGCGGACACCGCGCTGACCGCTATCGCCTATCACAAAGATGCGGGGGCAGACGCCGTGCTGCAGCGCTTCATCGCGCCGCAGCAACCGCGGAAGCTGCGCCAGCAGGCGGCCTTCTGGCTGGGTAACGCGCGCGGACAGCATGGCTTCGAGATCCTGCGCGACACGGTGCGCAAGGACAACGACCCAAAGTTCCGCGAGGAGGCGACGTTCGCGATCTCGCAGAGCGACGTGCCGGAGGCGCAACCGGAGCTGATCCGGATGGCGCGGCAGGACAGCGACAGCGAGGTGAGGTCACAAGCGCTGTTCTGGCTGGGACAGGAAGCGGGCCGCAAGATCGGAAGCGTGATCAGCGACGCGATCGAGAACGACCCTGACACCGACGTGAAGCGGAAAGCGGTGTTCGCGCTGAGCCAGATGGACCACGACGAGGGCGTGCCGCTGCTCATCAACGTGGCGAAGACGCACAAGAATCCGGCAGTGCGCAAGGAAGCGCTGTTCTGGCTGGGACAGTCTGGCGACGCGCGCGCTCTCGATTACATCGAGAGCATTTTGAAGCAGTAGCGGCGGGGTTTGCGTGGCTTGTTCTAGTGAACGTTGTTCTAGCGGACCTCGACCTGCTCGAAGCCGAGGCCGCGGAGGAACGACGTAAGCGTGGCGCGCGCGTTCTCGTTGGCGTGGTCGAGGATCTTCGCCTGCATGGCAGATTCGCGCAACTGGCGTTCGGCCTCGCGGCGGACGTCCGTCTCGAGCTGCGGATCGAGCGCGCTGAATAATCCGGTCTCGCGCGAGTAGACGCGCGTGCGTTCGTTGTCGATGCGGATGGAGAACAGCTCCGCCCTGGGCAGGGTGACGGAGACGCTGCGTCCGGTGACGGTGACGTCTTCCGGCCGGAGCTTGCCAAGGTCAACGCCTGCCACCGCCTCGCCTTCCACCACCAGCAGCAGCCGGTCGCCGATAAGCCACTTGGGCAGGTATTCCAGCTCGCGCTCGCCGGAAACGATCTTCTCCATGTTGAAGCGGACGGTCTCGAGGCGCTGGAGTCTCTGGATCTGCTGCACCACGGTGGGCTGTGAAACGTCGATGCGCGTGCGCATGGCGGCGAGCGGCGAGCGCAGGAAGTCCATGAGGCGCGAGCCGGTGTAAAGCCACGCCGCGATGCCGAGGCCGGCGACCGCGAGGAACGCGCCCAGCAAGATGCCGGCGAAGACGCTGCCGCCACCGCGTTGAGGAGGACGATAGTCGGACACTTACTTCCCTTTCGGCGGCGGCAGCAGGAGCATGCGCGCCTTCGCGGCTTGAAAGAAGATGCTGTCGTTGAGCAGGTTGTTGGTGTTGCCCACGTCTACGATCTCGAGTTTGACCGCCTCGATGCGCACCAGCACGGGCGGATGATTGGCGAGCAACGCGCTGAGGAGACCGCCGCTGTTCCCCGAATCACGGTAGCGCTCGAGGGCACGCTGGTAGCCGTGAGGATCCCAGCCGGCGCGGTACATGTTATAGACGCCGAGGCGATCAGCCTCGAGCTCCTGCGCCTGGTTGAGCGGGTGCTGGACGAACGCCACGACCGGGCCGCCGACCGTATTCAGCATCTTGAGCGCGGAGTCATCGCTCACGCCGACGAGACGGGCGCCCTGCGTCGCAAGTTTGGCGGCGATGAGCTGTCGCGAAAGTTCGTCGGAGCCGTGGTGGGCGACGATGTGGGAGATCTCGTGCGCGAGCACGCCGGAGAGTTCGCTCTCACTCTGCAGGAAATCGAGCAAACCGCGGGTGACGTAGATGTATCCGCCGGGAAGGGCGAAGGAGTTGATCTGCGGCGAGTCGATCACACGGAAGTGATAGGTGATGTTGTTACGCCAGGAATGCTTTGCCAGGTCGCCACCCACTGCGCCGAGGTATGCGTCGATGACAGGGTCATCGAGCATGGGCATCTCCCGGGCGAGTCGCGCGGCGGCAGCGCGGCCGAAGGCGGCTTCGTCGTCATCGGAAAGGACGTTATAGAGGGCGGGACCGACCCCCGGTTCCTTCGCCGGCAAGGGGCCGGCGAAGAGGCAGAGGAGCAGGAAGATGGCCACGATGCGTGATCTCATAACATCCTCCCAACGGGCGTTAGCGTTTGCTACGGGCCGGATCATAGGCTGGGGACTAGCGGATCTGGACTTGTCCCTTGGTGCTGCGCTGGATCTCGTTGGCCTTCATCTGGACGTAACGATCCATGATCTTCGGCATCTCGGTATTCATGCGGACGACGAAGCGATCTTCGGCGCGCTTCATGTTCGCGTCCATCTGGTCCATCTTGCCTTGGAAGTCGTCGAGACGCGAGTCAAAGCGGTTGAGGCGGTTGTTGAGCTGCGGCATGAACTGGCCGACGGCGTTCTCCGCCTGCCGCTGCATGGCGTTGAGAGTCTCGCGCGTCTTCCTGATCTCCTGTCCTTGAATGATCACCACCGCGCCCAAGGCGATGCAGAGGAGGATCACGAGCAGGAGCAGGTTGCGCGTCATAGCGATCTTGCTTTCCAACATGGCTTCTTCTCCAGGAGAAAGTTCGTCATAGGTAGCGGCCGGCATCTGCGCGGAAGCGCTCAGGGCCGGGGCCTGCAAACCGCCACTGGTCCCCGCCATATGGGTGGGGACTTCATGCGTGGGAATCTGGGGAGGCGCAGGGGTGCGGGAAGTGGTGGCAAAACCGCCGGTACCCGGGCGGCCGCCGTAACTGGTGGGCGGCGGTTCTTTCGTGGCGCCCGTCCCGCTTGAGCCGACGCCACCACCGCCATATTGCGTGGGCGGCGGCGTGCGCGCGGCTCCGGCACTGAAGGCGGTGGGCGCGCTATAACTGCCGAGCGGCGGAGTGTTCGAGCCGGCGGCGGTGGCGCCGCGCAGGTCAGGGTTCGTCCCCGGACGCAGCATCACGCCGGTGCCGAAGGTCACGCGGAATTCTGGACCGTCGTCACCCAGGCGGATGAGGTCGCCGGAGTTGAGGCGCTCGTTGGAGATGCGACGTCCGTTGAGCAGCGTGCCATTGAAACTGTTCTGATCTTCGAGCCAAACGTCGCCCTCGCCCACGGTGCGCACGATGGCATGCCGCCGCGAGACCATGAGGAACTCGTCGGCAGTGAGCCGGACATCGGAATCCGGATCGCGACCGAGAGTGACTTCGCGCTGGTCGAGCGTCCAGCGGGTGCCATCGCGCAGCATCTCGATATCGACAGTCATAATCTCGTACTCAATCTCGTACTCACTGCTTCGTCCTGGTTGCGGCGGGTCACAGCCTGGTCATCTCGTAGTCCTTGCGTTTGAGTGCAGCCATGGTAAGGAACAACATGGTGAAAGCAAAGCCGCTGAGCACGCAAGCGTAGGGGATCCACTCGGGAGAGCGTCCGCGATCGGCAAACTGCTGCGGAGTGATGCGGCCGGCCAGGAGTGCGTCCACATCATCGCGGATGCGGGTCTCATCGTCCTCATGGAAGGTGACGGAGACGGCGCCGAGGTCGGCAAAACTGTAGCCGTACTTGTCGAGATTGCGAACGTCTTCGGTGTAGTCGTGCACGTACAGATCGCTGAGCGCTTCCAGGCCCCAGCGCGCGGCCATGAAAGGCGAGGCGGCATAGCTGAGCACGGCAGGCATCTCGCGCGCGAGCGTCCAGCGGGGCGCGTTCTCGCGACAGAAGCCGTTGAGCGCGACGCGGTCGGTGCAGGTGGGCGTCTCGCCGACTTTCACGATATTAAAAGGATGGCGTTGCTGCACCGGGACCAGCAGCCCGGCCAGCAGCAACTGCGGGATGAGCGCGAGCGGGAAGATAGACAGGGCCCAATCGGCATTGCGCGCGAGCGCGGAGATGAGCAAGCCGATGAGCACACCCTGCATGGTCATGGCCCACATGATCAACAGCGCGCCGAAGTAGTGGTTGGATTGCGCGTCCATCAGGCTGAGCACGGTGACGAACAGCGCGCTCTGCACCAGCGCGATGACGCCGAAGTAGAGCAGCTTCGAGCCCAGGTAACTCCACAGCGAGAGGCCGCGCTGCCGCTCGCGGCGGTAGATGGAAAGCTCGTCGATGATCTCGCGCACCGACGCGGAACATCCGAACCACATGCCGGCGAACACGACCATGAGCAGCGTTTTGGGTTCGTTGGGCCCGGAGCTGAGCAGGCCGGTGAGCAGCGCGATGGCCAGGGTGGGCACCAGCATGCCGGCCACATTCTTCCAATCTTTCAGCCGGCTCACGAACTGGCGCGCGACCAGGGTCGCGAGCTGCCGCGCGGGCGAGTGCGGCTCGGAGCGCACCGGACGCGAGCTCCCTTGCGCACGCCCACTCTTTTTCTCCTCGCCCGCGCCATGGGTGACGAAGTCACGATAGAGATCGGTCTCACGATATTTCTTGGCCCAGTGCTCGGGCTCGCGCTCGCGCAGCTTGTCGTAGACCTCGTGCGGACGCTGCGTCTGGAAGTAGTGCAGCATCTCGAGTCCGGGTCCGTAATAGGCGAGTTTGCCGCGGACGAGCACGGCGATCTTGTCGAGCAGGCTGAACGAACCCAGCAAGTGCGTGGTGATAACGACGGTGGAGCCGCGATTCGCGATCTGCCGGAAGAGCTGCATCATGCGCATCTCGGTGCGCGGATCTTGTCCGGCGGTGGGCTCATCGAGGAACAGCATGCTGGGCTTGGAGAGCAATTCGATGGCAACGCTGACGCGCTTGCGCTGTCCGCCACTGAGCTCGCCGACGGCAACATCGAGCCGTTCGTTGAGGTCGAGCATCTCGACCACCTCGGCGAGGCGCTTGCGGATCTCGTCCTCGTCGGTGTCGTCGGGCAAGCGCAGCCGCCCGGCGTAGTAGAGACACTCACGCACGGTCAGCGTCTTGTGCACGATGTCGTCTTGCGGCACATATCCGATGATGGAGCGCAGCGCCTCGAAGTCGTCGTACAGGCTCCAGTTGTTCATCAGGACGCGACCGTTGTCGGCGGGCTGGAAGCCGTTGAGCGCGTACATGAGCGTGGATTTCCCCGAGCCCACGGGGCCGAGGAGTCCCACGAACTCGCGCGGCTCGATGGCGAGCGAGATGTCATCGAGCAACACCAGCGGCCGGTGCGTGTGCTGGTCAGTGACGGTGCGCGTGAGATGGCTGGCGACCAGGCGGACGCGCGTGCCATCCGACTGCTGCTCGAGCTGCGAGCCGTCGAAGACGAGATGCACGGCGCCGAGCGTGATCTTGTCGCGCGGGTTCAGCGCCTGGCGCTTGATCTTCATCCCATTGACGAAGGTGCCGTTGTCGGAACCCTTGTCCACGATCTCAAAGCCAGAGCCCACGCGGCGGATCTCGGCATGACTGCGCGAGACGGTGGGATGATCGAGCCTGATGTCGTTCGAGGCGTCGCGGCCCATCGTCATGACCGGCTTCTTCAGCTCGAGGTCGCGCAACACCATGACGCGGCGCTTGGGATGGCGATAGAGCAGCAGCTTGGAATCGCAATCGCCCAGCTGGATGAGGTCACCATCGTGAAGCAGGCGCTCGGTGATGCGCTGTCCGTTGACGTAGGTGCCGTTGCTGGAAGCGAGGTCGCGCAGCGTGGCCCCTACCGCGCTGGCGGTGATCTCGGCGTGATTGTCGGAGACGGTGGGATGATCGATCTGCACGCGATCGGTGGCGGCAGGCGCGCGGCCGAGCTTCATCCGATTCGTGGTGATGGGGATGTTCTCGACGGCGTACTGGTCGAGCACGAGTTGCAACGAGCCGCGCGTGATCAGGGTAGCGTCTTCTGCGCCCAGCCGCACGGTGACGGCAGAACGCAGCGGCTTGACCATGGCGACTTGCGTGCCGCTCTTTGGTCCGGATCCTGGTCCTGGCGCCGGCGCCGGCATGGCCGCAGCGGCCGCGGCGGAAGCCGAGCCTGCCTGTAGCACCTTCGCGCGCGCCACGGCAAAGCTCTCCAATTGATAGGTAAACGTGTTGTTCTCGGAGAGTCCGAAGCGCACTTCGTCACCATCGCGCAGGGTCACGCGCTCGATGCGGCGATCGTTCACGTAGGTGCCGTTGGCGGAAGAGTCTTCGAGCGTGAGGCGGTCGCCCTCGACGGCGAGGCGCGCGTGGATGCGCGAGACTTCAGGGTCGTTGATGACGATCTTGTTCTGCGTGGGATGGCGGCCGATGGTCGCGCCATCTTTGGGGACTTCAACCCGCTTGCCACTCTGCTCGCCGGCGCTGCCGATCAGCCAATGGCGCGAGTCATCGGCCGTGTTGGCGTGCGAGTCATCGCTGATGCTGCCGATGGGAGGAGTATTGGTGTCGGACTCGGCCAGGCGCTTGCCGCATAGAGCACAGTTCGTCTGCGTTTCGTAGTTGACCCGTCCACAAAACCGACACGTGACCGTGGCTACCATTCAGGAGTCCGTAAGAAAGTCTTTCGGGGGAAAGTGACGGCATACTATTCGATTTCCGAGGCTTAGACAAGACTGGACGAGCGGCAGGCCGGACGGCCGCTGGCGCCGCCGAGAGCCACCGCGCGGCGCGATAGACGAAGCTGCCGGCTCGCTGCCGGCGGCCACACGAGGGACCTAGCGGCCGACCGCGGTGCGGACATGGGCGTCTTCCAGGCGGCGGCAGGCTTCCGCCAGGTCGGCGTCGGTCTTGGCGAAACAGAAGCGCAGCATCTGTTCGCCGCCACCATCGGAATAAAACGATTTTCCCGGCACGCTGGCCACGCCGGCGGAGTGCAGCAGGTGCATCGCTTTCTCTTTCGAGCCGTTTCCAGGGAGCAAGGAGGCATCGGCGAGGACGTAGTAGGCGCCCTGCGGAACGAAGGGTGTGAGTCCGATGGCGGTGAGCGTATCGCAGATGAGCTTGCGCTTGGCGGCATATTCCACGCCCAGTACGGCGTAGAAGTCCGGCTTCAGCTCGCGCAAGCCGGCGGCGACTCCGGCTTGCAGCGGCGCGGGCGCGCAGACGTAAGCGAGATCGTGGAAGTATCCGATGGCGGGCGCCCAGCGCGCCGAGCAGGCGGCGTACCCGATGCGCCATCCGGTGATGCTGAAGGTCTTCGAGAATCCGGAGATGGTGACGGTGCGTTCGGCCATGCCGGGAAGCGTGGCGGGCGAGATGTGCTCGCGCCCGTCATAAAGAAAGTATTCGTAGATCTCGTCGGTAAAAACGAAGAGGTCGTGCTTGACCGCGAGCTCGGCGATCCATCCCAGTTCCTCGCGCGTGAACACCTTGCCGGTCGGATTCGCGGGAGTATTGACGACGATGGCGCGCGTCTTCGGCGTGATGACGCGCTCGAGGTCGACGCGTGAGAAGGTCCAGCCGGGCGGCGCCAGCTTCACATACGCTGGCTTCGCCTGGACGAGCGCCAGCGTGTTCACGTGATATCCGTAGTAGGGCTCAAAGACGATGACCTCGTCGCCGGGATCGAGCAGCGCGACGCAACTGGAGTAGAACGCGCCGGTGGACCCGACGGTGACCACGACTTCCCTCTCCGCGTCTACGCTGATGCCATTGTCGCAGCGAAGCTTGGTGGCGATGGCTTGACGCAGCTCGCCGATGCCATCAAGCCGGGTGTAGGAGTTCAGTCCACTCTCGATCGCGGCAATCGCTCCCGCGCGCACCGGCGCCGGCAGCTCGGTATCGCACACGCCTTGCGCCAGGTTGATGCCGCCGACCTTGGCACACTCCACCGACATGATGCGGATCTCGGACTGCAGGATGGAGGCGGCGAGTTTGCTGAGCGCGGTCATGGGTGTGCCTCTGGGGTGCAACCTAATTGTAACTGCGGGGTTGTCCCGGCAGGACGCGAGAGGTCGCGCGTCGCGGCACAACCAGAGCTGTACCTCGGCCCTCCTATCCCCGAAGACGCTGTCGAAAGCGGTTCACTCCCTGGTCCTACGGCTTGAGGAACGCGAGCAGATCGGCATTGATCTGGTCCGCATTGGTGGTGGGCATCCCGTGCGGAAACCCGGGATATACCTTGAGCGTGGCGCCCTTGACCAACTTGGACGAAAGCATCGCCGCGGCCCCAATGGGCACGATCTGGTCGTCGTCGCCGTGCATGATCAGCGTGGGCACGTCGAAGTTCTTGAGATCTTCGGTGAAGTCCGTCTCCGAGAAAGCCTGGATGCAGTCATAGTGCGGCTTGAAGCCGCCCACCATGCCCTGCAGCCACCAATGCTGCCGGACGCCTTCCGAGATCTTGGCGCCGGGCCGGTTGTATCCGTAGAACGGGAGCGTGATGTCCCGGTAAAACTCCGCGCGATTCGCCACCATCGCCGCGCGCAGGCCGTCAAACACAGAGATAGGCAAGCCGCCGGGATTCGCCGCCGTCTTCAGCATCAGCGGTGGCACGGCGCTGATGAGCACGGCCTTGGCGACACGCTTGGTGCCGTGCCGTCCGATGTAACGGGCGACCTCTCCGCCGCCGGTGGAGTGACCCACATGGATCGCGTTCTTCAGGTCAAGCTTTTCGGTGAGCGCCGCGAGATCGTCGGCGTACGTGTTCATCTCGTTGCCGTCCCAAGTCTGGGTGGAACGGCCGTGCCCTCGCCGGTCATGGGCGATGACGCGATAGCCATGCTGGCCGAAGAAGAACATCTGCGCGTCCCAGTCGTCCGCGCTCAGCGGCCAGCCATGACTGAAGACGATCGGTTGTCCTTTGCCCCAGTCCTTGTAGTAGATCTGCGTGCCGTCGCGGGTGGTGATGGTCGACCCGGTGGGCATTGGCTGCGCGTGCGCCGGCGACGAGGTCTGAGCGGCGGCCACAGACTCGGGCTGCAGCGCGGTAGCGGCGATCGCCACCGCGCCACCGAGAAGAACGTTTCTGCGGGAGGGCAGCGCACTCGTGGTCGAGTCTTGTGGTTTCATTGCCTTGCTCCTTCGAAGGGCGTCCCTTCACGCGGGGGCGCTCGAGCGGGCCGCGTTGGTGCGAAAACGCCGCCATTGTATGTCCAGCGCGCGTTTTTGCAACATTCTGAGGCGCAAGATCGGAAAGGTGGCACTAGAATCACGGGCGAATCATTGCGAGTCTTTCCCGGACGCCATGAATCGAAACAAGGTTCGTAGCGCGCCCGTAATGGGCGAGACGAGATCTCGGATCCGCAAGGGTCTGCCAAGGAGGTAATCGTGCGCATTGCCGTGGGCGCGGATCATGCTGGCGTTCCGCTGAATGAGATCGCGATCGCTGAGCTAAGAAAGCTCGGTCACGAAGTCGTTGATCTGGGTACGCATGATGGCTCGCGACCGGACGACTATCCCGACTACGCCATCGCGGTCGCTGAGGAAGTGACTAGCGGCGGATGCGAGCGCGGGATCCTGATCTGCGGCAGTGGCGTAGGCGTCTCGGTCGCGGCCAACAAGCTCCCCGGCATCCGGGCGGGCATGTGCCACGATACCTACTCCGCACATCAGGGCGTAGAACACGACGACATGAATGTGCTCTGCCTCGGCGCACGCGTGATCGGGCCGGAGCTGATGCTCGACCTGGTGCGCGCCTTCGTAGCCGCGCGCTTCAGCGGCGAAGAGCGCCATCGCCGGCGGATAGCAAAAGTGATGGCGCTGGAGCAACGATCTTAGAATGAAGGATCTGACCGCACCGCAGCAGTCCTCGCCGATGACGGCACAGAGAGCGGGATAAGGGGAACTCGTATGGCCACCAATCCAACAGCCGTGAAGACGGCGGACTTCGGCGTGATCGGCCTCGGCGTGATGGGGCAGAACCTGGCGCTCAACATCGAGGATCACGGCCAGAGCGTGGCGGTGTGGAATCTGGAGACTGAGTGGGTGGATCGCTTCGTCGCCGCCAACGGGGCACGCCAGATCATCGGCACCAAGACCCTGCAGGACTTCGTGCAGTCGTTGGCGCGGCCGCGGCGCGTGCTGATGATGATCAAGGCCGGCGAAGCAGTGGACGAGATGCTGGGCAAGCTGGCGCCGCTGCTTGCCGCGGGCGACATCGTGATCGATGGCGGCAACTCGTTCTTCAAGGACACGCAGCGGCGGGAGAACGAGATGCGCGCGCGGCACCTGAATTTCTTTGGCATGGGTGTGTCCGGAGGCGAAGAGGGTGCGCGGCACGGTCCATCGCTCATGCCGGGCGGCGACCGGGAAGCCTATGAGCACATGCGGCCGGTGCTGGAAGCGATCGCTGCCAAGAGCGATTCCGGCCCGTGCGTGACCTATGTGGGGCCGGATGGCGCCGGGCACTTCGTCAAGATGGTGCACAACGGCATCGAGTATGGCGACATGCAGCTGATCGCGGAAGTGTACGACCTGCTGCGCAAAAGCCTGGGCCTGGAAGCGGCAGAACTGGCGGAGATATTCTCCGGCTGGAACCGGGGGCCGCTGGAGTCGTACCTGATCGACATCACGGCGCAGATCTTGACGGTGAACGACTCGAAGACAGGCAAGGCGCTGGTCGACAGCGTACTCGATCGCGCAGGACAGAAAGGCACCGGCAAATGGACGGTGCAGGTCGCGCTCGATCTCGGCGTGCCCATCCCCACCATCGCGGCGGCGCTCGATGCGCGCATCCTCTCCAGCATGAAAGAGGAGCGAGTCGCCGCGAGCAGCCAGTACGGCCGTCCATCGCCACGTTACCAGGGAGACCGGCAGGAGCTGATCGATTCGGTGCGCGACGCGCTCGGCGCGGCCAAGATCTGCTCGTATGCCCAGGGCATGAGCCTGATGCGCGCGGGCTCGCAGGAATATCGCTGGGGCATCGATTTGCGCGAGATGGCGCGCATCTGGAAGGCGGGATGCATCATCCGCGCGCGTTTGCTGGACGACATCCTGCATGCCTTCGAGCGCCGTGCGGATCTGCCCAACCTGCTGCTCGACCGCGAATTCCAGCGCATGATCACGGCTGCCGAGGCGGGCTGGCGCCGCGTGGTGACCGCGGCGGTAGCGCTCGGCATCCCGCTGCCCGCGATGACGGCTTCGCTCGCCTACTTTGACAGTTACACCTCCGCGAACTTGCCGCAGAACCTTACCCAGGCGCAGCGCGACTTCTTCGGCGCGCACACCTATCAGCGCGCGGATGATCCGTCGGGCGCGCCGGTGCACACCGATTGGCAAGCCTTGATCGCCAAGCAGTCCGGCGGGAAGAAGTCTGGAGGGACGCGATGAGCGCGACCGTGGAAGCCACCTGCGTTGACCGCACTGCTTCGCCGCCGCCGCCGCAAGGTGACTCCTGCGTGCTGGTCATCTTTGGCGCGTCCGGTGACCTGACGCGCCGCAAGTTGATCCCAGCGCTCTATGACCTGGCCTGCATCGGCTGCATGCATCCTCATTTCGAGGTACTCGGGACCGGGCGTACGCCGATGACGACAGAGGAGTTCCGCGCCAAGATGCGCGAAGCCGCCGCAACGTCCAAGGAAACGCGCGACTTCAGCGAAGCGCGGTGGGCCGACTTCGAGAAGCGGCTGTTTTATCTGCCAGGCGATTCGAGCGATGCGGACTTTTATCCCCGCTTGCGCGCCAAGCTGGAGGAGATGCGCAGCGCGGGCGGCAGTGGCAATCATCTTTTCTACGTGTCGACGCCAGCTTCGGTCGCCCATCGGGTCCTCGAGGGCCTGGGTGCTGCGGGGCTGAACCGCGATCCCAACGGCTGGTCGCGCATCGTGTTGGAAAAACCTTTCGGCCGCGATCTCTGCACCGCGCGTGAACTCAACGCTACCGTGGCACGCATCTTCCCCGAGCGCGACGTCTATCGCATCGACCACTACCTGGGCAAAGAGACGGTGCAGAACATGCTGGTCTTTCGTTTTGCTAACTCGTTGTTCGAACCGGTGTGGAACCGCAACTACATCGATTATGTCGAGATCACGGCGGCGGAGGCGGTGGGCGTGGAAAACCGCGCTGCCTTCTACGAAGAGACTGGCGCGCTGCGCGACATGGTCGCCAATCACCTGCTGCAACTGCTTGCCATCACGGCGATGGAGCCGCCGATCGCATTCGATGCGGATGCCATACGCGAGCAAAAAGTGCAGGTGTTTCGCTCCATCCATCCCATGACCCGTGAGGAAGTGATGCGGCGGACCGTTCGCGGCCAGTATGGGCCCGGCGAGATCGCCGGCCACGCTGTCCCCGGGTATCGGAGCGAGCCCGGGGTCAACCCGAGTTCGTCCACCGAGACCTTCGTGGCCATCGAGTTTCACGTCGATAACTGGCGGTGGGCGGGCGTTCCCTTTTATGTGCGCACCGGGAAGCGCTTAGCGCGGCAGTGGACCGAAGTGCGTGTGCACTTCAAGCGCACGCCGCAAGCGCTGTTCTCGCGCACTCCCGCCGAGCAGATCGAATCGAACATGGTGGTGATCGGCATCCAGCCGGACGAGGGCATCGTGCTGCAGTTCGGCGCCAAGAAGCCGGGCAGCCACATGCAGGTCGTGCCGGTCGAGGCGAACTTTTCTTATCGCACGGCTTTCGATGGGAGCGCGCCCGATGCTTACGAGACTCTGCTGCTCGATGCCATGCGCGGCGATGCCACGCTCTTCACGCGCGGCGACGAGATCGAGGCGGAATGGAGCATCATCACGCCGATCGAAGAGGCATGGGCGCAACTGCCGCCACCCGGATTCCCGAACTACGCGGCCGGCAGCGACGGTCCCGAAGCAGCCAATGAGCTGATCCGCAGGGAGCTGCGCGGCTGGCATGCGGTCGCGCCCGCGCGCGGCGGCGCGGCCTACGTCAAGGCTTAGTCATTGCGAGTCTGGGTCATGGCAAGCGTTCCAGAGGAGACCATGGAGACCAAGAACACCGGCGGCTATCCCGGCGAGCTCCGTGTGTACGGGGATGCGAAGCAGCTCGCCGGCGCCGCGGCAGAGCTGTTCGTCGACGCCGCGGCGGAGTCGAGCGCAGCGCGCGGCCGCTTCCGGGTCGCGCTCTCCGGTGGATCAACGCCGCGCCGGGTCTACGAACTGCTGGCCGCCGCCGGGTTCAGCCGCCGCATCGATTGGGACCACGTCGACGTTTTCTGGGGCGACGAGCGCTACGTCGCCCCTGACGATCCGGAGAGCAACTACCGCATGACGGCGGAGGCGCTGTTGCGGCACGTTCCGCTTCCCGCGGCGAGCATTCACCGGGTGATGACAGAGATCAGCCCGCCGCAAGCCGCCGCTGGCGCTTACGAAAAGACCATTCGACAGGCTTTTGGGGAGCCGGATTCGGTTCCGCGATTCGATCTTATCTATCTCGGGCTGGGCACGAACGGCCATACCGCCTCGCTGTTTCCGCACTCACCGGCGTTGCGGGAGACATCACGCCTGGTGCTGGCCGATCTGGTGGCCGAACTCAAAGCATGGCGCATCAGCATGAGCGCAGCTTTGCTGAATCGTGGGCAGACGGTGGCGTTCATGATCGCGGGCGCGGAGAAAGCGCAGGTGCTGCGTGACGTGCTGCTCGGCCCGCGTGACCCTGAGCGCTTGCCGGCACAGCTCATCGCTCCGGAAGGCAAGTTGCTCTGGCTGGTGGACGAGGCCGCCGCCGCCGAGCTTCCACGATAAGGCCGCATTTTTCTCTCGCTCGAGAAAGGCATTCATGGCGAGCAACATCCGGCTGGTGATCGCTGATGTGGATGGCACCCTGGTCACAAAGAGCAAGGTGCTGACGCCACGCTCCATCGCGGCCGTCAAGCGTCTTCGGGACTCGGGCATCGCTTTCACCATCACCAGCGGCCGGCCGCCGCTGGGCATGCGGATGTTGATCGGCCCGCTCGCGCTCAGCGAAGCCATTGCGGCTTTCAATGGTGGGATGTTTGTTCATCCTGACCTTTCTGTCATTGCGCAGAGCTTCGTACCCGCCGATACCGCCAGCCGGATCATTGAAACCATCGTCCGCCGCGGTCTTGATGCCTGGGTCTACACCGACCAGGACTGGCTGGTGCGCAGCACCGATGCTCCGCACGTTGCGCATGAGGAGTGGACAGTGAAGTTCGCGCCTAAGGTCGTGTCTGAGTTTGGGCGCCTGGATCGCGTCGCCAAGATCGTAGGAGTAAGCGATGACTACGCTACGGTGGCCGCATGTGAGACCGCCGTGCTACACGAGTGCGGCAACAACGCCTCGGCTACGCGTTCGCAACCGTATTATCTTGACGTCACTCATCCTGACGCCAACAAGGGTCACGTGGTCACGGCATTGTCCGAGGCGTTGTCCATCCCGCCGGCGCAGATCGCCACCATCGGGGACGGTCCCAACGACGTGCTCATGTTCGAGAAGAGCGGACTCAGCATCGCCATGGGGAACGCCAGCGCCGAAGTGCAACAGCAGGCACGATTCGTGACGAGCTCGAATGAAGAGGAAGGGTTCAGTAAGGCGATAGACGCTTTCATCTTTGGCGACGTGGGCGACCGCTCCGCAATCCCCGACAATCCGCTGCACTCGGCTCACTGAAGACGCGAGACGCGATCGCCGGGCGAAAACCGACGACGACCCGATAGAGACGACCTAGGCCCGATACAAGTAGTCGTCCAGCCCGGCGGGGCGCTCATGGTCTGGGTCCGGAGTGAAGACCATGGGGACGCTGATGCGCTGGTGGCGGCGCACGATCGGGGAGACGCGATGCAGGCAGCGTGTCCCATCCATCAGCACGACCGTGCCGGCGGTGGGAAGCATCGTCTCCACTGCCCCGGAGGCGCGCATCTCCAGTGCGCCGCCGTCTTGCTTGCGGCTATCGGAGAGGTACAGCAACAACGTGAGGCCGGCGGCGTCATGATGCCAGCGGTAGATCTCACCTGGCTCGCCCAACGCGTTGATGTTGAGCGCCGACTGCAGATGGGAGGAATTGAAGACCGTGGGCAGGCCCGCGATCGCGGCCACCCACTCGCGCAGCTCCGCCGATCGGTACATCGCGAACAGCTCCGGCCACTCCGTACGGACCACTTCGCCGGTCACCACGCGATAGCGCAGCACGTGCTCTCCCGATCGCTGCTCGATAGGGCGCGCATGCCGTTGGACGATGTCGAGCGCCCGCTGGCGCAGCGCCCCCGCCCGCTCCGCAGAAAGCGCGCGGCTGCAGATGACATAGGCATTCTGGGTGAACTGCTGCCGCAGCTCGTCCAAGCGCTCAGGCGAGACCGGCAGGGCAAGACTAGCGGATGTGGGCGAGATGAACGGCATACCAGGCTTGTTCGCCAGACGCTTCTTTGTCAGACGCTTCTTTGTCGGACGCTGCTTTGTCGAACGCGTCTCTGTCGAACCAGGTGCGCTGGAGCTCGAACCCCGCTTGCGCCAAGAGCGCGAGCACGCGTGGCAACGTGTACTTATAACTATTCTCGGTGTGGATGCGGTCGCCGTTGGCGAACTCGAGGGTCAGTCCGAGATCGCGGATGTAAACGGTTTGCCGCGCTTGCGAGCCCAGGTGCATCTCGATCCGCGACCGTTCCGCGTTCCAGCGCGCGATGTGTGCGAAAGCCTCCGGATCGAAGTCGCCGCCTAACTCGCGATTGATGCGCGTGAGCAGGTTACGATTGAAGCGCGCGGTCACGCCCTGGGCGTCGTCGTAGGCGGGAAGCAACACGGCGGTGTCTTTTGCCAGGTCAGTGCCCAGCAGCAGCCGGTCATCCGGTTGCAAGCGGACGGCGATGCGGCGCAGAAGGGCGATGGCCTCATCGTCTTCAAGGTTCCCGATGGTGGAGCCGATGAAGAGGATGAGCCGTGGGCTGTGGTAGCTGTCCAGAAAGGCGAGATCCTCAAGGTCGCTCATCACCGGCTGTACGTGGACGCCGGGCAGGGACCGCGTGACGGTCTGGCGCGCCGCGACCAGAGCGGCTTGGGAAACGTCGACCGGAGCATAGGTCACCCCGAGCTGCTGTCGCAGCAGTGGGGCCAGCAACAGCTTGGTCTTCTCCCCGGAACCGGCGGCGAGCTCGATCACGGTGACGTTCTTTCCCGCCGACTGTTTTCCCGCCAGGCTGCAGATCTCGGCGGCGTTCGTTTGCAGGATGGCGGCTTCGGTGCGGGTGAGGTAGTACTCCGGTAAGCGCGTGATCTCTTCGAACAAAGCCGAGCCGGCCGCATCATAGAACAACTTTGCCGGCAGCCGCCGGGGCACACTGGTGAGCCCCTCATAAACATCGCGGGCGATCGGCGAGATGGTGTGAAGATTAGTCGCGATCATCGGCGACTCGGATCCCCATGAATTGCCAGCGCGCCTGCGGCGGGAAGAAGTTGCGATACGAGGCGCGGATGTGGCTCTGCGGAGTAGCACACGAGCCGCCGCGCAGCACCAGCTGGTTGCACATGAACTTGCCGTTGTACTCGCCCAGCACGCCGGTGGGCGGACGATATCCGGGATAAGCGACGTAAGGGCTGGCGGTCCACTCCCACGCGTCACCAAACATCTGTAGCAGTCCGCCGCCGCCCTTCGCCGCAGCGACGTGAAGGCGGCCACTCTCGAGGAAGTTTCCTTCTACCGCTTGCCGGGAGGCAGCAGCGATCTCCCATTCCTCTTCCCTTGGCAGCCGGGCACTGGCCCAGCGTGCGTAGGCATCGGCTTCGTAGTAGCTCACATGGCAGACAGGCTCGCTGGGATCGAGCGCGCTCATGCCGGCACTGGTGAAGACTTGCCAGGCTTCCATGAGCTTGCGCCCATCCTCCGCGCGCGCCTCTCCGTAGGGCTTTTCCCAGTAGAGCGGCGCGCGCCAGCCTGCGGCGCGGATGTGGTCCCATCCATCGGAGAGCCAAAGTTCGGGACGTGAGTAGCCGCCGTCGGTGATGAACTCGAGGTATTCCGCGTTGGTGACGAGGCGAGAGGCGAGGCGGAACGCGGGCAGATGCACACGATGCCGCGGACCTTCATTGTCGAAGGCGAAGCCGGAAGGGGATGCGCCGATCTCGTGGTCGCCGGCGGAGAAATCGACCCAGCGCAACGGCGGCGCGACCGCTGCCACCGCATCCGAGCGCTCGCGGTAGGCCGGCCGAAGCGGGTTCATCCAGAAGGCATGCTTGATGTCGGTGACGATCAGCTCCTGATGCTGCTGCTCGTGATGCACGCCCAGCTCGGCGAGTTCGAGCTGCTCCGGCGAAGCGTGCGCGAGGAACTTCTCCATCGCTTGGTCGACGTGGTGGCGATAGTCCTCCACCTCCGCCAGCGTGGGGCGCGAGAAGGCACCGCGAACGGTGCGCGGCGGATGTCCGTCAAGCTGCTTGTAATACGAATTGAAAAGATAGGCGAAGCGCTCGTCGAAGGCACGGTAGCCGGGCGCGCAAGGCAGCAGAAGAAAGGTCTCGAAGAACCAGGTGGTGTGCGCCAGATGCCACTTCGTAGGGCTGGTCTCGGTGCTGGACTGCACCATCTGATCTTCGGCGGAGAGCGGCTGTGCGAGCTGGAGCGTAGTCGCGCGGGCCGCGCGATACTGCGACGGCATCGACGGCTTCGACTGCATACCCGGGTCCGACTGGGGCAGGGCTGTGCGCGTAGCGCTCATTACGATCTCCGAATCAGGCGATCTCCGGAATCAGGCGCAGAAGTATATACGCCGCATCGCGTCTTGCACCGCAGTGAGTACAGATGCGGCAAGGATGGGGATAGGCTCGGTTTTTTCGACCGCGCCGTTCCATAGCAAGGACTAGCGTGCCGAGGGGGCGGGCCGCTCGAGGCGGGCACGGTCCCAGCCGGCGAGGGTCGCGGCCTGAGAATAAGTGCTGTTGACGAAGGAGCGGAGCGCGGCCTCCGGGTCTTCGGCTACGCGCACCGCGTCGTAGGGCAGGATGAACTCGCCCAACTCGCGGTGGTAGTAGGCTTCCGGCGGCGCGACCGGAGCTTCCTTCAGTCCCTGCGGCTCCGGCACGGCGTAGGCGTAGAACGAGGGTTCGAGCACCGCCCCACTGCCCGGCCACCAACCATGGCTGATCACCTCCTGCGAATACGCCTCGCGCATGAACGCGGGACCATCACGCGGCGGCGCTGACCGGCCGGAAAAGCGCGTGACCGCGAGATCGAAGCTGCCCCAGAAGAAGTGGACCGGGCTGGCCTTGCCGATGAAGTCGCAGCGCGCCGCGCTCAGCACGCGCTCGCTCTGCACCAGGATGCGCCAGCAGCGCTGCGCGTACTCGGCATCGTAGGAACGGTGCACCGTGTCCTGATCGAGACGGATGGGATCGGGGATCTCGACCGCCATGGGCCAAATCTTCACTGGCAGAGCCATCGCCCGCAGCGTGTCCATGACCTCGCGGTAGAAGTCGGCGACGGTGCGGGGCGCGAGCGGCAGCTTGCGGAGGTCGCCGTCGGAGGTCCGGATGACGAGTTCGTGCGCGAGGAAGTCGAACTCGATGGTGAAGGTCCGCTTGCCGTAGGGCAAGGTGCGCGTTGCCAGGCCGCGGGGCGTGACCTGCATGGCAACGCCCCAGGATTGGTTCAGCGGTGGCGCCTGCGCGAGCGCGACTTTGCCGACGACCTGCGTCCACATATGGAGCGTGGCGTAGGTGTCTTTCCATGCGTCGTACGGCAGTTCGGGCCAGGTTCCGTCGCTCACCGATGGATATGATACGCTCGTCGGATGGCTGGCGCATGCGCCCATCTCGCCGCGATCGATAAGGTCAAGCAGCCGAAGAAGCGCGAGTGCGAGGAGTGCGTGAAGATCCACTCTACGTGGGTGCACCTGCGCACCTGCCAGCAGTGCGGTGTGACGCGGTGCTGCGATTCCTCGCCCAACAAGCATGCCAGCAAGCATGCCCACGCCACCGGACATCCCGTGGTCGCATCGGCGCAGATCGGTGAGCGCTGGCTCTACTGCTACCCCGACGACGAGATGGCCGAATACTGAAGCGTCGCCGCTATTCGCGCAGGAAGCGATGCACGAATGAGATCGCGATCGACCACTCGCCCACCGCTGATGCCACGCGTTTGACGTTGCCGGCGCGGACGTCGCCGACCGCGAACACTCCCGGCAGGGTGGTCTCGAGCAGATTCGGCGGGCGGGTCGGCGTCCAGTGTCGCGCCGCCAGGTCGTCCGCGGAGAGATCCGGCCCGGTCTTGATGAACCCTTTCGCATCCTGCGCAACACAGTCATGCAGCCACGCGGTATTGGGAACGGCGCCGGTCATCAGGAAGACGTGGCGGATGTCGTGCGTCTCTTCCGCGCCCGTCCGATTGTTCCGCCACACCACGCGCTCGAGATGTTCGCCACCTTCCAGCTTCACGATCTCGGTGTTAGGCCACAAGACGATGTTCGGAGTCTCTTCGATGCGCCGGATCAGGTAGCGCGACATGGTATCTTCCAAGCCGCTCCTCCGGACGAGGAGGTTGACGCGGCTGGTGGTCTGTGCGAGGAACACCGCAGCTTGACCGGCGGAGTTCCCGCCGCCCACGACGATCACTTCTTCTCCCACGCACAACTGTTCTTCGACGGTCATCGCGGCGTAGTAGACGCCTACACCTTCGAACTGCGTGAGGTTATCCAGAGGCAGCTTGCGATATTGCGCTCCGCTCGCGATGACGACGGCGCGCGCCGGCACCCGGCCGCCGCCGTTCATCTCGACGATATACGGTCTGCGGTCGCAGGTCAGGCGGTCTGCGCTCCGGGCGATCAGTATTTCAGCGCTGAACTTCTGCGCCTGGATGTAAGCGCGTCCGGCGAGATCCTGACCGCTGATGCCGGTGGGAAATCCCAGGTAATTCTCGATGCGCGAGCTGGAACCGGCCTGGCCGCCGGGCGAGGTCGCTTCTAACACCAGGACATCCAGCCCCTCGGACGCGCCATAGACAGCTGCGGCCAATCCAGAGGGACCAGCGCCGATGACCACGAGATCGCGAACGTGTGTGGCGTCGATGGAGTCGTTGAATCCGAGACAGTCGGCGAGCTGCTGGTTGGTGGGATTCCGCAGCACGAGGTCGCCACGGCAGATCACCACGGGCACGTCTGCGGGACTGATATGAAAGCGGTCGAGCAGGGTCTCTACGTCGCTATCGCGTTCGAGATCGACATAGGCGTAGGGATGTTGGTTCCGGGTCAGGAACTCCTTGATCCGCAGCGTGCCGGCGGAGTGGTTCGAGCCTACGAGCACTACGTCGCCCAGTCCCTGAGCGATCAACTCGACCCGTCGCAGGATGAATGCGCTCAAGAGAATCTGGCTGAGCTCGGCATCGGCCTGGATCAACGCCAGCACCTCCTCGCGCTTGAGCTCGATCACCTCGCCGGGCTCCGTGACGCGCAGGCGCGCGACCGTAGGGCGCCCGGAGATCATGTACACCTCGCCCGTGAACTGGCTCGGACCGAGCACGGTGATGAGTGTCTCGGTGGGGCCGGAGGGGCGCACGATCTCTACCGCCCCGTCCTTTACCACGAAGAATGAAGCGTCCTTATCTCCCTGCTCGGCCAGGATCTCGCCGGTTCGCGTCGCGCGTACGCGGCCATGCGCGGCGATGCGGCCGATCTGCGCCAGCGTGAGCTTAGGAAAAAGCCGATCTGGGTCGCGTACGTTGGCCGTGGGCCGGGTAGACATTCTTTCTCCTATTCGTCGTCCAGGTACTCGCGGGGAACGTCGTCTTCCGGCACCTCATGAGTACGGACTTCCTTCTCGTCCGCGTCATCGGCGGCTTCAACGCCCGCCACTGCGTCGGCCTCGAACGCGTTGCCTTCTTCGAGCAACTCGTCGACGCTCTCGGAATCCGCACCGGCGACATTCGACAATCCCTGCAGATCGCCGGATAGTCGTCCGGAGCCCGCTCTCCGCGACCCGGGCGAGAAGGCCGCCGCACCTCCGGTCTCGGTGCTACGTCCAACCGTTCTCTTGCGCGCGCTGGTCGCCCTGGCGCGGGTGGTCCGCTTGACGGCCACCTTCCCTTTTCGCGCTGCCTTTCTTTGCTTTGTGTTCTTCTTCGACGACTTCTTGGGCTTCGACTTCTTGGGTCTTGGCTTCAACTTCGGTTTCTTTTTGGACATTGTCTTCCTCGGCTTCGCAGTGCTCCGCTTAGCGGTTTTTCTTCGCTTCGCCATCCGCGCAGTCTAGCATCGGAACCCGTCTGCCACACGGGCGACCCGGCTCGGGATCACCCGGCCGCAGCGGCGGCCACGGCTTCGACGGCGGAGATGTTTTGCAGCAGCTCCTGGGGCAAGCGGTGCCGCTCCTGCAGGTATGCCGGGCTGTTGTAGGAGACCCAAACCCTGCTTTCGCTGTCTTCCCAGATCAATATCTTCAGCGGTAGGTCGAGGGCGACGCTGGGGAGCGGCGAGCATGACAGGTGTCCCAGCTTTTGGGGCTGCCAAAGATGACGAGCTTGGTCGGCCGCATCTTCAGCCCCACTTTTTGCGCCTCGCCGGAATGGTCAACCATCGCAAAGACGGTTATTCCCTTCGCTTGTAAGGTGCGGTTGAGCTTCTCCAACGTCTCGCCTACCGAGTGCTTGCTTCTCTGGTTGACGATGCCATTGCCCGGATTCGGCGCCATAGGTGCTCCTGGTTGCTATCACATTCAAGCAGGCTGAAAGTTGACCGCCGCCATCGCCGCTCGGACTTCCGGGTTGGCCATGAAAGTCTGCCAGACAAAGCCGGTACGGGCGTTTTCCGCCATCAGCATCGTGATCCCCAGGTCGATGCCGATGACGTCTGGAGCACTCCAGTCAGCCAGCGGATTGAACGCGTCGACGAAGCCGTACTTCCGCCACGCCTGCGCGGTGAAGTTGAAACGGATGTTGCGCAGCACAGCCAGGCAATCGCTGGTGAGAAAAGGCACGCTGCCCGCAGCTGCGCATGGCACCACCGTCCCATCGACGGGGCCGATGCGTGGCGGCCCACCCCAGACCACATAGCCATTCTTCGAATCGGACGCGCTGATGCCCCACAGGTTGGTGACGTAGCCGGAGAATTCTCCGCTCAGCGACAGGCAGAACGCCTTGTGCGCCTGGGTCGCCAGCATCGAGTTCTGGAAGTAGTTCGCGTAGGCGTCGCGCTGGTTGCGGAAGTCGAACCATGCGTGTGAGTACTGATGAATAAAAAGCGGCGCGCTGGTATTGGTGATGTATGTGATGTTCTGGAAGGTGAACGTCGGGCGGGTGAAAGCATCCCAGGTCTGGACCGGGGCAGGGTGCGTGGGCGAACCGATGCCCAGAAGATACAGCATCATCATCTCGGAGTAAGTGTCCCAGCGCTGCGGCATGAATCCGTTCTCCGGCGTCCACGCCAGCGCGTAGGCGTTCCCGCCGTTGAGCATCCAGGGGAAATCCACGCGGTTGTAGATCTGCGTGGCCAATCCGGCGATCTGCGGATCCTGCGCATAGAACTGCCGCGCGGTGAGCACGCCGCAGAGCAGGATGGAGCTGTCGATGGGCGAGACCTCTGAGGTTCCGGAACGCTGCCCGGTATTCATGTCGAGGAAGTGATAGAACCACCCATTCTGCTGTGGTACCTGGTTGAGCAGCGCCTGGAGCGTCGCCAGCACGCGCGCTTTGATGGCGGCGGCGGCGGCATAGCCACGCTGGGCTCCGATGCAAAGCGCCGTCAGCCCGAACCCGGTGGCGGCGATGCTGCTCAGCGTTCGCGTATCTCCGCCGTTGGCCAGGGCGCGGTCCTTGACCATCCCGGTGACGGAAGAGGCCTCGGTCCAGAAGAATTGGAAGGCGGCGCGCTCGATCTCGTCGAGGAGCTGCTCGTCGCTGACGTTAGGAGCAGGCGGACCAGGGTTGCGGTTGCCGGCTCCGTCGCCACAGGCGAACATAGTGGCGCCCAGCAATGGAAATCCGGCAGCCGCCCCGCTCAGCAAGCCCAGCAACCTGCGCCGAGTCATGCCGGTGTTGGGTCCCTCACGGTTCATTCGTCTCTAGTATGCCTCGCGGCGGCGGGAGACGGACGTGAAACAGCGGCCTCGATCTCAACCAACGCCAGCGCATGCGCCGGCAGGGTGAGATCCAGCACCCCACCGTCCCAATCGCGCGCCGGTGCGGGCGACATCGCGGCGGCTTTGCGCAGTTCGCGGTATTGCTCCGCCGTCGGGTAGCGTGGCTCGCCGAGGCGCTTGTAGGCCGGCCAGAACGAGCCATGCTGATCGTCGATCTGGTGCATCACGATCCTCCGCTTGCCCTTGAGCCCGGTGATCTTGAGCTTGAACTGCTTGGCGGGGCGCGATTCTCCGGGCGGCGCCAGGTTCCACAGCGCGATGACCAGCCCACCGTTGTCGCGGAGAGTGACGAGCGCCGAGTCGTTCGCCACCGCGATCCGCTTCGAGCCCAGCCGATGCAGCAAGGCGAACGCGTTGTAGGCCGGCTTGGGCACACCGCCCGTCGCAACCAGTCCGAAGCCGCCGTAGAAAGGCCGCGGCACCACGCCTTGTTCGTCAAACACATCGGAGAATGTCCAGTACGAGAGCATGTCGACCAGGCCATCGCATTGCCGGATGGTGTCGGCTAGCCACGGCGCCATGTACGTGGAGTCGGTGACCTCCACCTCATTCTTGTAGCTGGCGTTGTATTCGCTCCAGATGAGGGGCACGTCCGGCCGCGACGAAGCTTTCACCTGGTCGTGCACCTTGCGCACCGCGCGACACACCATCTGGTCGCGTGGGATGTTCTCGTCTGTCCCGAAGACGTCCCGCGACAGATCGTTCCCGTAAACGTGCGTGGAAACGAAGTCGAATGGGACTTTGTTCTCCACGCAGTGGCGGATGAAGCGGTCGACCCAGGCGGCCTGCGCCGTGGCCGGGCCCCCCACGCGCAAGCGCGGACTCACGCGCTTGATGGCGTGTGCGGCGTGTTCATAGAGCTGGTAGTACGTCGACTCTTTCGGATCACCCGCCCAGAAATCGATGTTGGGCTCGTTCCAAACCTCGAAGTACCACTGCGCGACTTCGTCCACACCGTAGCGCTCGACCAGGTGCCGGGTGAATTGATAGACGAGCTCTCCCCACCGCGCATAGTCTCGCGGCGGCGACACGATGGGGCGATACCAGAATGGATGCAGCGTGGGTGGATCGACGGAGAGTTTCCGCGGCGTGAAGCTCAACTCGACGAACGGTTTCACTCCGGCTTGCAGCAGGCCATCGTAGACCTGGTCCACATAAGAGAAGTTGTAGACGGGCTTGCCGCCGGCATCTTCGCTGTAAACGCCCATGTCGTCGTCGAGGATGTCGTGGAAGCGGACATACTCGAAGCCGGTGATCCCCTTCACCTCATGCAGGTCCTGGCGATAGCTTGAGCGTAGTGTGAGCACGGCGCGCCCGGAACCGAACATCCTTTCCCAATAGTGCGGGAACGGGGTGGCCGGCGCGGCGGCATCGATCACGATGCTCTCGGTCG